>NZ_JBHIOT010000030.1:0-3192 GCF_042195745.1 Bartonella sp. AP7XZML | reverse complement strand
CCGTAAAGCCCCGACCAACAAGGTCATGGGGCGTAAGAGTCGGAGTGAACTTGCCCCAAGACCCGCGGTTAGCAAGCCCAGTGAGCGCCCTGCGGCTGCTAAGCCACGCCAGCTTGTTTTAAGCTTACCGCTCACACCAACAAATTTGATCAAAGAGCCTATCAACTGAAGAAGCCCAAGACGTGTGCCAGCGAAGGTAAAACGCAAAACCCGTAGAGCAATATTAAAAGCCATCAGGGCAGCAATGGTTTTGATAATGGCGCTTGTTAAAGTGGGATGAGCATTCGCCCACGCCATAAGCCCATTGGTAAAATTGCCAACACTTTCCATCAAACTGTTGAGGGGGGGCAGAAGCACTTCACCAATGCTAATCCCCAAAGCCACAATGCGGTTTTGTAAGAGTTCAAATTGTCGCATGGCACCGGTTGCTTGTTTGTCCGCCTCTTGTTCTACGGACCCTTTAAAGACTTTTGGATCTTTCACATACTCTAAAGCTTGCCCTAACAATTCTGGATTGCCAACCAATTTGGCAAAATCACCGGTAAAATCGCGCCCAGCAATGGCAATCAGCGAGCGCATCCCCTGTTCGGATTTACCCAACACATTAAAAAAGCGCACCAAAGTGCCGGTAGCATCTTTGTCCAGATCTTGCATAAATTTTTCGCGTGAAAGCCCGATATTAGCAAAAGCATCTTCAATATGCTTGCCCCCTGCCTGAATGCGGGCACTCATGGCATTAAAACCACGCGCAGCACTCTCTGGAACAATCCCAGCAGAAATCATCGCTGTACCAAATGCTGCTGTTTCCCGCGCAGTGAGCTTAAACATGGTTGCCGCACCGGTGGCACGATTGGTAAAATCAGACACTTCACTTGCCTTGGCAGCCATGTGGTTAGAGAGATGATTGATGGCATCCCCTAGATCTTCAATGCCTGCTTGATTAAGCTTAAAGACATTACGCAACTTGGCAAAGCGCTCCCCAATCTGATCCCCTGTCATATCAAAAGCAACAGCTGCTTTGGCAGCATAAATGCTAAAAGCTTCTAGATCTTGCTCGCCAATCCCTGCTTGGCTAGCACTGGTCATCAGTTCTAAAACTTCACGCGCCGCTAGCGGAATCTTGGTGGAGGTTTCAAGCGCAAAACGGCGCAATTCCTTTAAGCGATCAAGGGGGGCATCCAGAACCTTTTCTAGTCCCTTCATCGATTGATCAAATTGCATGGCTTTATAGAGCGGTGCAATTAAGGTTGCTGTTTGCGCAATGGCACCCACCATACGCCCGCGTGCATGATTGAAAGCATTTTCTGCATTCTTTGTCGCATCCTCAAGATGCTCAGGGTCAAACCAATTTTTAAAATGCTGCCTTGTCTTGTTTTGGAAATGCGCAATATCTGAACTAAAGGCTGCAAGATCCCGCTTGGCAGAAGCTATTCCCTCTTGCAGATGATTGACAAAACGCACAACAAGGGAAACATCCATGATCGTCTCTTATCCTAACTGATGACTTTCATATTCTTGGGCTTTAAAGCGTGCGAGTTCTTCTCGATAGGCAATCACATCCAGCCAATCCATCTGGTTAATTTCTGAAGGCGCCCAGTGATAATAAAGGGCTAGCTCTGCTCCAAATTGTCCGGCAGAGAGGATTGGCGTTGCGGAAAAAAAACAAAAAAAGCCTTGAAAACAGCAATAATGTCAACAACATCAAGACGATTAATCAATTCAACCGTTTCATGAGACATATCGGCTAAAAGCACGGCTATTCCTTCCATAGCCTCATGGGTAAATAAAGCCTCACAAAGCTTAAGAACAAGAATATCATTGCCCAATGTTGTTTTATCCTCTTCTACAGCGGGTAGAACGAGCTCTACCAACTGCGGTCCAATCAACACCGCTAATTGGCGTGCTTGCTTGAAGTTTGGGCGATAAAAGGTCAGTTTTTTGCAGAGAGATTCTTTGCCTCCTTTATCCTGATAAAGAAGCGGAACAGCTAATTCCACGTCAATGCTGGTTTGTAAACTTGTCATGATCAATTCCTATAAGTTGAGAATAGAGCGGCGGCGAGAACCGATCTCTTGCCCATTGCGGACAAGCCAACCGCCCCGTTTAAAAGAAAAGCGGTGCAAAACAGAACCATCCCAAAATTCCGTATAGTCCCAAATATTTTTGATTTCGCAATCATAGCCTGTAGCTTTTCCAGCCGTTAAGCCTTCGCTATCCACTTTGATCAAGCGCCCCGTGACATCAATAGAATGTTCATGCTCGCGCCCGTCTTCTTCAGACATCACATGTTTTTTGCCGGTAAATTTATGACGAAGCCCAGGGGGACCACCAAAGATACCAATCACTTCAGGGGTATGGCTGCGGATTTTCATTTGCATGCTCAAAGCTTTCACACCAAGACCGCTCACATCAATTTGCATATCAGAGTCCCCTGGTTGATAGGTTTCTGTAATTTCTTCCAACGTGGGCAGTTTTAATGTTTCAAGATCAAGGTGAAGATTCACATCATCATCAACAATCAGCGTAAAACCGCGTACAATGCGTAAAGTCATGCTCTAACTCCTTGCTGCTTTGCGATAGGTTTCAAGCGTATCGCCAAATTGATAAGTCATTTTCTTTTGGATATCTTGCGCCAAACGGTCAAAATAAGCGCTATTGCGCCGGCTGCCGAAACTCAAATCTTCTAAAGGTGGCACTTCTTCTGCATCAAACTCGATCCGCAACCGTCCCAGCTGTAAAGTGCTGTTGGAATTTAAATCGCGGTCAAACCAAACACGTCCACCCAGCAGCGCTCCACGCGCAATCAGATCATCAAGAAACTGCGTGAGGCTGCGGGTAATGGCAATAACATGTTGACCAGTAAGGTTTTCATCATTCGCCCAAGGGCGGAAACTGTTAATGATTGTTTTTTCCAATGCTGCACGGGTGCGCACCACATTGACAAAGCGCCAGAGTGGGTCACTGGAAGTGGTATGGTTGCCCCATAAAATGCGTCCATTGGCAGCCATTTTTCCCACAGAATTATTTAAATGCGCATTTTGGCTAAGCCGTGCTGGAATAAAGGTCGCAATATCGGCTTGGTTAAGGCGATTTGCCTCATGATCAATCTCCCCATCAAAATAGCTAATGGGGCGCGCCGTGCCTAAAATGCCATGCACATCTTGGTTGGAGGGAGACCAAAAAACACCGCCC
>NZ_JBHIOT010000029.1:0-1049 GCF_042195745.1 Bartonella sp. AP7XZML | reverse complement strand
GAGCTTTCACTAAAAATAACATTGAAAATAGTGCCGATCTGTCAATTGGTACAGTTAATCTCACAAATTCAGAAATCCATGCCGACGTGTTATTAGGGGACGGCCTCTTTACAAAAAAAGAAAGCTTTTGGGAGGAGAAAGATATTAATGAGATCTCCAATGGCACCTTCACATTAAGCGCTGATCATTCAAATTTAGAAGGCAGAGCGAATATTGCTAAAGACAGAAATGTACGTTTTGATCTACAAAACAAGACAACATGGACACTAAAGACCAGTACAAAAGAAAAAGATGATGATGGCAATCTGCTTGATATTGCTCAAAGATCTCGTTCCGATATTTCTACGCTTAATCTCGATAACAGCTCTATTATCTTTAATGGACAAACAGAAGATCATTATCACACATTGCATATAGGTTCTGGTAAACCAGACACGCAAGAAGTCTACAACGCCTCTGGTGATGCAAAGATTTACTTCAATATTGCTTGGAGTGATGGCGTAGCAAGTGCCGATCAAAAAACCGATAGACTTCTGATCCACGGTGATGTCTCAGGCTCCACAACAGTTTATATCAAAAGCGATTCAGGAGATGAAAGTAGTGTAGTCAATGCTGCTGATCCTTCCAATATAGGTGGACTTTCACTCATTCAAGTATCTGGAAAAGCACGAGAAGACTCTTTCAAACTCGTAAATGGCTATACCACAAGAAATCGTTTGCCTTATAAATATACGCTAACGGCCTATGGACCAGAGTCAAGCCACGGTACAGCCGATGTTGCACAAAGCCTCTTTGATGAGAAGAATGAAAATTTCTGGGATTTCCGCTTACATAAAGAAATTCTTGAAACAGATTCTGGTTCTGGTCCAAGTGTGATCGTCCCTGTAGCACAAACGGCCAGTTACTTAGTCATGCCAAATGCTCTCTTCTATAGTGGATTAACCGATATGGCTAAACAAAACGCACTCTTAGCCAATATCAGAACATCCGTCTTAGGAAAAGAAGAGGAAAAACAAACCGGTTTCTTCCTCTATACTTACGGAAACACA
>NZ_JBHIOT010000028.1:0-1334 GCF_042195745.1 Bartonella sp. AP7XZML | reverse complement strand
CCCTTCACCCATTACTTCTCAAAATTATGCTATCGCTTCAGGTGCTCAAGATTATAGAACAGCTCTTAACGATAGCGTCCCATTCTGATTGAAAAAATATGGCTAAAAGAAAAAAACATGCAAAACGTGATCGTCCTCGGATTAAAGGGTGTATCAGAGAACCAAATGGACGCATCTCACGAGCAAAAACACCGCATGAATCCATGGATAAATTAGCACTTGAAATGCGTGCCAAACGCTTCTGTTTGACCATAGAAGAGGCTAAAAATCCGCTTTCCGGTACCTATATCGGGCGGCTTTATTTGCAAGGCGAAATCAATCAAGACCAATATGATGCTGCGCAAAAATATCTTGAAGTGAAAAACAATTACCTATGTGCAAAAGCTTTGCCTAATGCAATTTATGATGAAATGCCTACAACTTCTGATAACGGAGCAAGAGAGAAATGGGTACAGATAGCAACAGAACATCTTTTAGCTGTAAAAAATGTTGTTCAAGAAGCTCAATGTTTACACCGTCAATATAACCTTCATGCTGCATTACAGTATCTTGTCATAGAAGATCAATCACTACCACACCTTGTGCTTTCATTGCGCATTGCTCTTAATGCGCTTTATAAGCACTTTAGCCGTTAAAAAAGAATTGACATCAGATGAAAAATCATTAATGTGTATATATTTACACATTATGAGTTTAGGAAATGGAACAAGATAGCCGAAAAATCATTGCAAAATTAAAGCGTGATGGCTTTGAACTTGTCAAAGTAAAAGGTTCTCATCATAAATTAAAAAAAGATGGTAAGGTTGTTATTGTTCCACATCCTAAAAAAAATCTTCCGATTGGTACAGCACGTTCTATCGCACAACAAGCAGGTTGGTTAAAAGAAGGAGAAGAAAAATGAAAAGATTTTTTGCTCTTGTTCATAAAGATGAAGATTCTGCTTTTGGTGTTCAGTTTCCTGATTTTGAGGGGCTTTTTTCTGCTGCTGATGAGGAAGAAAATTTAATCGCAAATGCAACAGAAGCACTTCAACTTTATTGTGAAGATATAGATATAGTGCCTATTCCTTCAAAATTTGAAGAAGTCATACAACGGGAATCTGTCAAAACAGCTTTGTCAGAAGGAGCTTTTTTAATACAAGTCCCCTTTATTGAAAATGATGCAGAAGTAGTACGTACGAACATATCTATTGAAAGAGGGCTTTTGCGTGCAATTGATGATTGTGCACAAGAAAGAGGCTTAACGAGATCTGCTTTTTTGGCAACAGCAGCGCGTCACGAGCTTAATATTTAGCTCATCAATCTGGAGAAATTTCTCACTCTCGATTTTTTTTT
>NZ_JBHIOT010000027.1:0-2186 GCF_042195745.1 Bartonella sp. AP7XZML | reverse complement strand
TGTTCTTTTATATTTCGATTGGTTACTTTAATCGTTTATTTAGATCGCTAGCTGTTTTGATAATAAAAGCCGTGTCTTAAAGGACGCGGCTTTTTTGCTATAAAGCAGCCCCCGCCCCGTTATTTTATTTATGCTGCTTTTTCAGTGATTACATCATTACTACAAACATCATCACGAAATGTTTTCTTTTCCTTAAGAGCGGCGTTGCCATAAATCTTAACATCTTTGTAAACAACCGCTTTTCCATAAACTCTTGCATTATCAAAAATATGAGCACCTTCGTATATATAAGAAGATCCTGATACTTTTGCATTGCCATAAACAAAGCCACTCACATCAGCACTATGCCAAACCTTGGCATTGTCATAAATTTTTGCATTTACAGCAATAAAGGCTTTCCCATAAACCACGGCATTGTTACAAACTTGACCACAAATTTTTGCATCACCATAAACCTTGGCATTGTCATTAACCACGCACTTGCCATAAACTACTCCCTTACCACGAACCCACATACTACCATTAACACTCGCATTATCAGAAACCTGTGCATTGCCATAAACATGGGTATCATGACCATAAACTTTAGCTTTTCCACTCACTATAGCATTACCATAAACTTTAGCATTTTGAGCAACAATGGCATCATTACGTATTTTTGCATTTTCAGAAACGACGGCATTCACAGCAACTATAGCATTATCATACACCCAGCAATTACCATCATGTGAGAGATTATCTTCACTTTCAATAAAGCCACCAAGGTCCCCTGTCTTTACATCATCGAAATCCCTTAATGCACGAATGCGATAAAAGTGTTTAGGTTGACGGGTTTCAGCATCTTTAACTTCTTTAATTTCGTCTGTAAATTCATATTTTTTAGATACATTTTTAGTGGTCATAGGTAGCTCCCTAATCTAATATTCAAACAAATTTTTAAATGAAATGGTTATAAGGAGGCGCCCCCGCAACGCCTGTTATTTAAGCTGCTTTTTCTAAAATATTATTCGAGTTATATATGACTTTATTGCCACTATAAACCTCACCTTCCCTATGAACAAAATCACACTCTCTTAATTTTGCCTTGCCTGAAACCTTCCCATAAATTTTTGAATAACCTGATATTTTTGCATTACCATAAATAATCCCATGAATTTCAGCATGCCCTTCAATAACAGCGTTCCCATGAACGTGTGCATTTTTATAAAGTTTTGAAAAACCTAGAACCTTGGCATTACCATAAACTTTTACATCAGCATAAATGCAAGCATATCCAGAAAGCTTGGCATTACCAAAAATATGCGTATCATTAAAAACCCAAGCATTATAATGAACGTGCGCATTCCCATAAATTCTTGCACGAGGATAAATACGTGCAAAACCATAAACTTCAGCATTTCCATAAACAAAGCCACCTACAACAGCCTTGCCATAAACACGGGCGTTTTCATAAATACAAGCTTCCACATTAACATGCGCATACCCACTTACAACGGCATTATCGTAAACACGTGCATTAGCATAAACCTTGGCATTACCTGCAACCCAGCAATTGCCATGATGCGATAAATTGTATTCACTGCCAATAAAACCGCCGAGGTCCCCTTTTTTGACATCTCCAAAATCTCTTAATGCTCTAATTCTATGAAGTGTCTTAAAACCAACTTCAATCGTCTCGCCTGTAAATTCGTATTTTTTTGCAAACTCTCTCTTTTTAAAAGAGCCATTATCATCTGTAATAAAAAAGGAAGATTCTTGATTTTTAACTGTAGCACTCATGCTAGTAATCCTATTCGTTTAAATTGTTTGTTATTGACAGCCCTATAAGGGCGCCGGGCGCTAACAAACACGGCGAATAGTCCGTCGCTATGCTTTTCCCTCGCGAAGGGTATTGTATAACATAGCTACACCCGACAAAATCGTTATATGCCAACGATAGCACAAAAGAAAGTCAGTATTTTAAGAAATGGGAAAAACCTTACGTGGTTTAACCGCTATTCGCTATAGTGTTTGTTAAGCACTTGCCAACCTTAATAAACGACCTTTTCCTTAAAGTCAATACGTATTTTTTATTTTTTTCAATTTTTTTCATTTTGATACCTACATAATTGAATATCAAGTGCTTTTAAATTTTACTTTTGGTTTTTAGTATAAAAATGTAGTGCGTAAATGGACATGTTTATTAA
>NZ_JBHIOT010000026.1:0-23317 GCF_042195745.1 Bartonella sp. AP7XZML | reverse complement strand
CGTGAAACTGTAATAGGGCGTGTGGTTGCTCAAGAGCCGTGAGGGTTGTGGGGCGGTTGGGGAGAAGAGGTGCCAATGGAGGCGTAAAGGTTGGATTGTGAAATGCGTCAAAATTGGAATGGGGGATTGGGGTAATGGAGGGCGTTGGGGGAAAAGGGTTGATGGCAATGAATAGGCTGGTGATAGGTTTGTAATAGGCTTGTATAGGCTTTAATGGGGCGGTTTATCGGCAGTTTTGTTGTTTTCTGTGAATTTGCAAAATCGTAAAAGCGTGAAACTGTAATAGGGCGTGTGGTTGCTCAAGAGCCGTGAGGGTTGTGGGGCGGTTGGGGAGAAAAGGTGCCAATGGAGGCGTAAAGGTTGGATTGTGCAATGCGTCAAAATTGGAATGGGGGAATGGGGAGCGTTGGGGAAATGTGGGAATGGAGGGCGTTGGGGGAAAAGGGCTGATGGCAATGAATAGGCTGATGATAGGTNAGGGCTGATGGCAATGAATAGGCTGATGATAGGTTTGTAATAGGCTTGTATAGGCTTTAATGGGGCGGTTTATCGGCAGTTTTGTTGTTTTCTGTGAATTTGCAAAATCGTAAAAACGTGTAACTGTAATAGGGTGTGTGGTTGGTCAAGGGCTGTGATGGTTGTGAGAGGGGGATAAGCCCGTGTGAGAAGGGTTAGAAAAACGTTTGGTTTTGGAGCTGTTGATATAGGCATGCTGTTTAGAGGCGTAAGGGGAGGGGATTGTTCGTTCTCAAAGCCTATGATGTAAGAGAGTATGGGCTATTCAAGAGGGTGTTCGGGTATGGATAGAGATTGAAGGGGCACTGCTTCTTTGCAAAGCAGAGGTATTGATCATAAGTTTTGTTTATTCATATGTTTTTTTATGGCATCCAGTACCTGTTGGCTTATCTCCTTATGGGTCAGCCATCGTAAACCTTTGGGCGTTGTTTTTTGTCCTAATTGAATGGGGATAAAATCAACCTTGTTTTTGCGCGCGCACTCGATGATCATTTGATCATGCGTGTTGGAACCAAAAATATGAAGAATACATGGCGGTTTAGGCAAAAGAGCCAACTGCTCAATTAATGCGCAAGAAAATGCATAGGCGGGCGAATGAATCCATAATATGCAATATTTTAGATCATGCCATTGCTTCACAGCTTCTAAAAATTGCGCCTTTGATGCCGCACAATCATAATCCAACGACACACACAACTGTTTGTTGTGCAATGCCTCAAGCTGGACTTTATGGGAAAGAAAGCGCGCAGCAATAATCACTTCTTGCGGCTTTAGTGATTGATACAAAGGGGCTAGCATCCCTGTGCCCCCTACCACTAAATAACGATAGTGCGCATCCTTTTTTTTCATGCCCCCTCCCTTATTGCTTTAAATCCCACCTCTTTGCTTTAAAAATGTGTACATTTCATCAGCAAGTCTTTCACAACGGGTTTGTACCTCTTCACTTATAACTTTCCAAGTACGACCTTCATCATCTGAGGAAAAATCTTCGTTGGAAGAGGCGATTTGACATTGGAGTGTGTAACCATAAAGCGTGTGCACCACCGGCACTAAATGTTCACAAGGTTGTGCGCATTTTTTGGCCGTACTCCCATGAGAGATAAGTCCAACAGGTTTATTTAAAAAGGCATTATAGCTCAAATTATCAAGAGCATTTTTTAAAACACCCGAATAAGATCCTTGATAAACGGGGCTTGCTAGAATAACGCCATCAGCCGCGGCAATGGTTTTGACAAACTCACGGACCGCAGCACTTGGATTAGCCTCTACCTGCTGATGATAATCGGGATCTGTCATCGGCAAGGGCTGTTCACGCAAATCAACCCAATGAAGTGATGCACCCCGCTTTATGAGGCAATCCGCTAAATAATTAGCTAAAGTTCTTGTTAATGAAGGTTGACGCACAGACCCCAAAATAATTGCTGTATTCAACAGGATTCTCCTTTATCTTTTCCCCACAAGCCTATAACGCAAGGCTTATAAAGAAGTGTGAGTAAAATGATGCGTATCATTATGCTGTTTATAAAGAGCAATTGTGATGATATCGCATCATCATAGAATCAGTTCATGCTAACAAGATTGTTGACAAAACAACACCTCAAACTTGCAAGGGAATGTTAGTGCTTTCATTAATATTAAAATGCTTGATCTCAAGAATCGCGGCTGTCTCTCTGTCTTAGAAGCGCTTTGATGAATATATTCTGAGCTATTGGCTTGCAAGATCCCCAATGAAAAATGGAATATATCGTCATATTTTGAATGATCATTGATCCTTTTTAATTGGAATAAGAAAGTTGTAAGATTTTCTCATTTCAAATGCTCTTATTGCGCGATCATTTGCAAATCAATGGAAGTTCCTTTTTTCATGTCTTAAGTGGGGGGCGGAAAACAATTGAGAAAAGAATAAAAATGCTTCTGTCTGGGATAAGGGCTATCGTAAAGGCGGGATATGGCTGTTGTTGGGGCAGAGGTGGGGTTGTTGCAGGGAGCCTTAGGGTAATGGGGTTGTCCGTGTTGAGGAACGGGGTTATGGCGTGCCGTATTACAAGGGAGGGTAGCGGTGTTTTTTTAAACAAGCACGTGAATTGGCAAAAGTATTGGCAACATGAATATGCAATACGAGTATTTTCTGGGGTGTTCTGTTTGACGACAATGGATGCAATGGTGCTTGAGAGATTATGCGTATTACAAGGGAGGATAAGGCTATTGTAGAGGACTCAGGGGGCGTATATGAATGGTGCCGGATTACATTTTTTATTGAAACAATGGTGGTGATAGAGTTTATAGTAAGGGGATATATTCATGGGAGCGCTATTGTTATCCCCTTCATGGGGGCTGTTCATGAAATGGGGGTGATGCGCGTTGGTTTGGAAGTGTTGAGAGGTGTTTTTTTAAACAAGCACGTGAATTGGCAAAAGTATTGGCAACATAAATATGCAATACAAGTGTTCTCTGCGGTGTTCTGTTTGACGATAATGGATGCAATTGTGCTTTGAGAGATTATGCGTGTCGTTATAAAGTTAGGGACAAACAGTTGCATAAAAGGGAAGAGCAAATGAAGGGGGAAAATTCCACATTTTATAACAAACGGTGCTCTCTTTTTTTTGGAAAATCATTTCGTTCTTATAAAGATCATATGATCATTTGTCTTATTTCTATCCTTATTGGGATAGGTTATAAAGCTCTTTTGATCCCATTAGAATCCAAGTGGACGTTGAGTGTATCACAGGATAGCACTCTTTTGGCGCTTTTTGTGCTGCGTGAAGTCATCATGGTGTGTGTTGTTGCCTTGATGCCTGTTTTATTGGTGCTTTATCTCATCTTAATGTATTTGTTGAAAAAAAAGATTCAGCAGTTAGAAGAGGCTATCCAGCAACGGGGTCACACAATCGATCAACAAAATAATCCAGTAAAAAACAATAGAGAAAAAATAATCTGTTTTTTTATCGTATACTTTTGGTTGATATTTCTGCTAAACGTCTTTTTTCCTGCGGGTGTTGTCATGCTCATTTTAGAATTTTATTATTTTGTTTTCAAGCGCGTGAGAACGTATCGTAAAGTGAGACGGGCATTAAAACGCATAAGAAAAGAGAGCGACAAGGCGCTTGCCTAGCTATAAAGCGCTTGCGTAGCTATTGTGAGGGGTAAGAGGCAATGTTTGGAAGCTCTCGTGACACAAGAAAGAGGGGGGATGGTTGGAAAATCATCAGGCAAAGAGGATAAAGAATCCTATCAGGTTTGTAATGAGGAAGATGCTCTTAATCATTTGGAAGAGCAACCGCGCTTTTAGAAAGTTGGGGGTTTTTATTGAAAACAAGGGAAGCGCCATGCATCGCACTTTTCGTGGTTCTTAAAAGAGCGGGCATGAGATAAAGAGCGGGCATGAGATAAAAAAATGCGTTTTTCATAAAAAGGAAGAGCAATGAAGGGGAAAAATTCAGCATTTTATAATGCACTACGCCATTTTTTCGAGAAAGATTATTTTTCTGTGCAAGAGCATGTTGTCATTTGTTTCCTCTCGCTCATTATTGAGCTATGGAACAGGATTTTCTTTCTTGAGCTATGGAACAGGATTCTCTCTCTCTCTCATCCTTGGATAGCAAAGAGTACAGCATTTTCTCTCTTGAGTTGTGGAACAGGATTTTCTTTCTCTCATCTTTGGGTAGCCAAGAGAACTTGACAGGGTGGCAGGATACACCCCTTTTTCTCTCTCTGTGTGCGTTTTGGCAAGTTATTACAGTGTGTGTTTGGGTCTTGTTTCCAGTTCTGTACATACTCTTCATAACATTGTGGCTTTTGTTGAGAAAAAATACTCAAAAATTGAAAGAAATAAACCTGCAACGGGGTAAAATAACTGATCAAAAGGATTGGTATAAAAAAGGCGATAGAGAAAAATGGAGTGATATTCTTGTTACAATATTTGGTCTCGTGCTTCTGTTCGTGACACTGTGGTTTGCTTGTATTCCCATGATGATTTTACAACTTTATTATGGTGTCTTTAAGCAGGTGAGAACGTATCGCTGTTTAAGAAAAGGACTGAAAAACGTCTTGCAAGAACAGGATACAGCGCTTGAGAAGTCATGAGAGGGAAAAAATAATGAAGAAATTATGAGAGATTCAGCCTTTATAGGGATTGCTCTCTATACCATTTTGCCTTTGATATGTTTTGGTGTTTTTTATGGGGTGTCCGTAAACATTGCTTTAAAGGAGCAGTGTTGGGTGGCATTGAGTGGAAGAAAAGCCGATTATGGATTAGTATTGATTTAAGGGAATAAGAGCCCTTGGGGTTTAGAGCCTAGAGTGAGCGCTTGGGACTTACTTTATCGTTTGAGGCGTGAGGAAGGAACGGTTTTGCTTGTAGGGGTGCGCGGTATATGGGTTGTTTTCGTATTTTTAGGAGCCTTGTTCATTCAAGCTTTGAAATGAATCCTATTGAAGTGGGGATGCAGGGTGATTTTCTTGAAAATAGGAGAATTTTTAGGAAGAAAAAGCTGAATTGTGACTATTGTTTATAGATTGGTACGGTTTGAAAATCTTTATTGTTTGCAATGTGAGGAAGGTAAGAGGGTGGCAAGGTAGCAGGAATATTATAATTTTTATTATGACGCAAACCATAATGGTCTGTGTACTTTTCTTTATTCCGGTGGTATTTGGGTTTTGCATCATCATAATGCGTAAATTGGAAAAAAATCCAGAAACGAGAAGAGGCAATCTCTGTGTGATAGCAAATAGCTCTCTGTCACACGGGGTCTTTTCAAAGAGTGAGAGGGGAATACATGAAGGAGCAAAATTGGGCATCAGAGCAAGAAACGCATAAAGGAGCGCATTCTTTTTCGCTCCAGCACGTGTTGCTCTCAGCAAAGGATTATAAAATTATCTTTGCTATTGCGGTTCTCATTATCATCTGGAGAATGGTTCTAGAAATACCAGGTGTATTAAATTGGCAGCTGACAGGGTGGCAATATGTTGTGCATGCCGTTCTCTTTAAAACGACGGTCGCCATAACGGTTTGTGTTATTATTTTTATTCCGGTTATGTTACGGCTTCGCACCAAAGTGACGGGTGAGTTGCGAAAAAATATTCAGAAACTAGAAGAAGCAATCTCTGTGCGAGAGCACATAAGCTCTCTGTCACACGGGCTTTGTAAAGACTGAGAGGGGAAAAATGAACAGTGATCCTATAGCCGTATTTCTATTAGATCCCCTGTTTTGGGTGATGATTGTTATTTGCATGATCATTATCATGCTTATTTTAGCTCTTTATACCTCTGTCTTCAAACGGATGAAAATGAATTTCCAAGTGAAAGGCGAGCTGGAAAGAGTGCTTAAAGAAAATGATCTTGCAACGCAGCAGTTTTGGAAAGATGAAGCTGTGGTGCAGAAGAGGCGTTTGCAACTAAAGGAAAAAGAGTTCTCTGCCGATTATGATGATGATGATGAAATTCTCACGATAGAAAGTGCAACAGGGCTTTTAAAAAGCTTGGGATGGTCGGTGGAAATCGAGGGAAAGGGAGATTATTTGGCAACCCTCTTTTTACCAGATCGTGAAGTGCAGTTTCTCTATAACGAGAAACGAGTGGAAGAATTTTCGCCTTTTGATCGCGGACTTTTAATTATGAGCGGTATTTTTGCGGCGGCTTGTCAGACGATTAATCCTCATAATTCTGGGGTTGTGCCAACGGTATTTATGAATTTTGTACCCAATGGATTGGAAATTTTTGAAGAAAAAGTGAGCGTCCAGCTTTTAAAGAAAGCACTCGATAAAACTTTAAAATGGACAATGGAAGATGATTCTTTGCATGAAATATTTCGCTCTCAATATGGTATTCCCCCTTGGGAAAAAGACTCTTTATCTTGGGCAACGAATGATGACATAGAGCTTGCACCTTATGCTTTGCTGCATTTTGCTGCTCTTGCCTTACTTGGCGATGTTGAGACTTTAGCTTCTTATGACGAAAGTTTTACGGCAGGGGAGAAGCTTGGCTTTGATGAAACCATTGAAAAAGTCCATTTGGAACGCGCGATGGTGATCGCTCAAGAAGTGAAAAGGGAAGGAAAGTTCAGTTACGATCTACTGGAACGGGTTGCTGAGAAGTGGTCCATAGCCATGGACTATCAGCTTTTCAGAGTGAGATCCCCTAATACGTGTAATCAAAAACGTGCTTTTCATAAAAAATTAGTCGAGGAGAAAAAACAAGAATTAAGGGAACAAGGATTTGATGTGAGTGATGAACAGTTCGTGTTTGAAGCAGAGGGGGTAAAACATGCTCCTGATATTACTTATATTAAAGATGGTGAACCTGCATTTATGGATATAAAAATTGATTAGTGTTGTACTCTCCTGTTGAAGGAAAGCACTCTTATTTAAAAGATGTGAAAGCGCCATGATTGAGACGCTTTCACATCTTTCTTACCAGAGCCAAATAAAGGGCTCAAAAAATCAAGAATAATAGCCAAGATTTTAAAAAATAGACTGGAAATGGCTTGATCCTCAAGAATAGGGGAGAAAAATCAATTATAAATTCTACTCTCTTCTTTAAGACTGTTCTGTTGTTTTGTTAGAAAATGCTCATAAATCATTGCTTATTCAAGCGCCTTATTTAAGCGGTATGAGGGGAAGCTCCATTGACTAAAGCGCTATGGGGAAGCTCTATTGACTAAAGTGCTATGGGAGGGAAGCTAGGGGGTAGAGCCTTTGTCATTTGAGGTGAGAGGAAGGCAAAAAATGGCATTTTTGAGCAGCGTTAAGCTCTTTTGCCTTTGAGGTATTTTTTGTCTTTTTAAGAAGTCCTTGCCAATGAAGCAGCGCTTGTTAAGCTTCAACAGTGTTTCAGTATGGTGATATTGATATAAAAAGTTATGGTGTTTTTGTGTTTTTCAGTCTGCTTCATGGAGATCTGTAAGCCAATCCGATGACAGAGGAGATGCTTGGTCATTTTCTTGAAAACAGAAGAATTTTTGGGAAGAACAAGAAGATTGCGGACCCTTATTAACGAAAGCGCTATGGGAGCGAAGCTAGGGAGTTAGAGCCTTTGTCATTTGAGATGTAAGACAAGTAAAAATGGCATTTTTGAAGGCGATGATATTTGGCCAATAAAAATAAAAACACAATAAAAACTAAACTAAAACAAAGGAAAAATTAAACTAAAAAAGGCCCCATTTTATAAAGGGCCTTTTTATTTAAATTTTACAATATATACAAAATGTATATAACCTTACTTTAAGAACTTTTTGTATCTTATATTCTAGTAGCAACAAGTTGTACGAAATATATAATAAGTGATCCTAAAAAACCAGCTATTGCATTCAATAAATTTTCTGCTTTATCGTATATATCGTTGATTGATGCTTGTTCTGATGCGCTTCTATTACTGACTCTCAGTATATTCAATGTATCCGATGTGTCCCTTACTTGTTTAACAAACTGTAAATTTGTTTTCTCAATAGTATAAGGAGCAACAATAGGAGAGGGTTGTTTATTGACTATACGATCAGATTTTTGAATCGCGAGAGCTAAACCACTTGTAATAGCCCCAGCTATGAAAAAATATCTGATATTCATAGTTTTTCTCCTATATTTATTTCGATAAATAAATATCGATACGTATCATATATAAATTCGATTTAAATAACTATAGTAAAAATACAACAATCACAAAAAAGAATAAACTTTGTCTATATTTTGACAAAATTTACTCTTAATTGCCTTAATGAATTCTTTCAGATTCGATTTTATGAAGGCGTAAAAAAGTTTGAAAGCTCTGTAGGTAAGTGGAATCCCATAAGGTGGGTGATACAATAGTTGCTAGAAAATTTCTTTTTGTGCCTTTGACCAAGGATTCATAAAAATGAGGGTTCATAAAAATGAGATGCGATGAAAATTGAGTAAAACCCTTGAAGGGAAGGATTCACTCTTTTGAAGGCGGAGTGCATCTTTTCCATGGATTGGATACTGCCTTTATTGAGGGTTCGGCAGTTTCCGTTGAGGGGAAGGATGCACTCTTTTGAAGGCGCGGAGTGCATCCTCTTATGGATTGGATACTGCCTTATGAGGGTTTGGCAGTTTCCGTTGAGGGGAAGGATGCACTCTTTTGAAGGCGCGGAGTGCATCCTCTTATGGATTGGATACTGCCTTATGAGGGTTTGGCAGTTTCCGTTGAGGGGAAGGATGCACTCTTTTGAAGGCGCGGAGTGCATCCTCTTATGGATTGGATACTGCCTTATGAGGGTTTGGCAGTTTCCGTTGAGGGGAAGGATGCACTCTTTTGAAGGCGCGGAGTGCATCCTCTTATGGATTGGATACTGCCTTATGAGGGTTTGGCAGTTTCCGTTGAGGGGAAGGATGCACTCTTTTGAAGGCGCGGAGTGCATCCTCTTATGGATTGGATACTGCCTTATGAGGGTTTGGCAGTTTCCGTTGAGGGGAAGGATGCACTCTTTTGAAGGCGCGGAGTGCATCCTCTTATGGATTGGATACTGCCTTATGAGGGTTTGGCAGTTTCCGTTGAGGGGAAGGATGCACTCTTTTGAAGGCGCGGAGTGCATCCTCTTATGGATTGGATACTGCCTTATGAGGGTTTGGCAGTTTCCGTTGAGGGGAAGGATGCACTCTTTTGAAGGCGCGGAGTGCATCCTCTTATGGATTGGATACTGCCTTATGAGGGTTTGGCAGTTTCCGTTGAGGGGAAGGATGCACTCTTTTGAAGGCTAGGGTGCATCCTCTTATGGATTGGATACTGCTTTATTTGAGGGTTTGGCGGTATCCGTTGAGGGGAAGGATGCACTCTTTTTGAGGGCTAGAGTGCATCCTCTTATGGATTGGATACTGCTTTATTTGAGGGTTTGGCAGTTTCCGTTGAGGGGAAGGATGCACTCTTTTGAAGGCGGAGTGCATCTTTTCCATGGATTGGATACTGCCTTTATTGAGGGTTCGGCAGTTTCCGTTGAGGGGAAGGATGCACTCTTTTTAAGGCGCGGAGTGCATCCTCTTATGGATTGGATACTGCCTTATGAGGGTTTGGCAGTATCTGTTGAGGGGAAGGATGCACTCTTTTGAGGGCTAGGGTGCATCCTCTCATGGATTGGATACTGCCTTTATGAGGGTTTGGCGGTATCCGTTGAGGGGAAGGATGCACTCTTTTGAGGGCTAGGGTGCATCCTCTTATGGATTGGATACTGCTTTATTTGAGGGTTTGGCGGTATCCGTTGAGGGGAAGGATGCACTCTTTTTGAGGGCTAGAGTGCATCCTCTTATGGATTGGATACTGCCTTATGAGGGTTTGGCAGTTTCCGTTGAGGGGAAGGATGCACTCTTTTGAAGGCTAGGGTGCATCCTCTTATAGATTGGATACTGCCTTTATGAGGGTTTGGCGGTATCCGTTGAGGGGAAGGATGCACTCTTTTTAAGGCGCGGAGTGCATCCTTTCCATGGATTGAATGCACTCTTTGGAGGCTGAAGTGCATCCATAGGGAAAGGCATATTCCATAAGAAACAGAGATAACCAAAAGATTTGTTTTTATATTTTATATTGATAGGTTGCTGTATTTTCGAGGGCTATTCATTCTTTATTCTCAATATTTAAGATGATTATGTGATAAGGGTTGTTCGTCAATACAATCGTAAAAGACGCTGATTATTTTTATAAAAATTGAGATATTTTTGTGCCTTTTTCTTGTTTTTTTTGTGTTTACACAAGATATGAACGGCTTTTCAACAGTTTGTTTTTTTAGCTTTGCTAATGGCGATGGCGTTGGCTAAACACTTCAATTGTTTTAACTGCTTCAATACCGCCTTAAAAAACAGTGCTTTATAATATGACAAAATAAGTTGTATAACTTTTGATTCTTAAGCGATGCTAGAAAAAGGGGAATGTTAGGAGAGATGTTGTCTATATTCTTAGTTTATCTCTTAAGGTAGGAAGATTAACATATTTTCCGGATCTATTTTTATTCGGTTTGACGGTTAAAGAGCAATATCTGAATGGAATCACACTTGTCTCATGTTTTTATCTTCACGCTTTAGATTTTTTCTCATAGGGATTTTGTTTTTAATGGGGATTTTGTTTTTTAATGGGAGGTTACGCGACTCACGTAAAACAGAATGTTCTAAATAGAATATATTTGTGTTGCACACTTACCTACTTGTTTAAAAACATTATGTTATCTTATCATCACAATTATATTGGTGATTGGGGATATTGGTAAATCTGATAATGGAGAAATCTCTTGTGAAGTGGATAAGCCTTTCTTTAAAATCTCATAAGGAAAAGCCAGCACATTATCATACTATTCGCGCCTCATATGATGACAGCCTTTGGCTCTTGAGCGTGTTCATAAGAGGCATTTTGATTCTTTATCTTTGAAATCTTTGAAGTGCGTTATTTCATATGTCTCTCATGTTTGTAATGTGGAAAAGACAAGGTGTTGATTGATGCAACATGAAATAAATTTAAAATGAGAGAATCCCTATGATATCTGCGTCTCTTAATTTTATATGGATAACGGGATATGATGATTATAAATCAATATGTTGTCGTGATACATCAACCTGTTGGGGGGGCGATAAAGAAAGTTATCCAATCGTTAAGTCATTCTGTTATGCCGTAAAACACGGTCATTTGAGGTTTGGTGATATGAAGCAAGCTTCCTTGGATATGTTTTAAGTGTTTTTTTAAGGGCGTGGTGAATTTTTGAGACAGAGCAAGCTTCTGTTGCGCCTTGAGTTTAGCGGAAAAACCTGAATAGAAGCCAAGAGGGAATGGCAAACCAAGAGGGAAGTGTATCCAAGCTGTTTGTAAATCAGATTGAGTTAAGAATCTTTGTTCTTTAAGAATGGAACGCAAGTCAATTTGACAAAAGAATGATCTATTTTGCGGGTAAACCTTATGGAGGAATTATCACAAAGCTCATAAGGAAGTGATTTAAGACAATACAGTTATAAAAAGTACAGTCATAAAAAAAAGTCCTCCGTCGCAATCAGAGGACCAAAAAGCAGGAGAATTTTAACATTGACTCGCAGGACGTGTCAAAAAAGAATAAATTTAAAAGGCCGTACTAAATACAAAAAAATCATACTTAAAGAACCTACCATATTATAATTAGCAGAGAATTGAAAAAATAGCAATATAAAAAATAATTTTTACAAAAAATTTTGTCTTTTTGCATTAAAACTTAATACTTTTTTCAATTGAATATTTGTTTTAAGACTCGATATTAATTAAACTATATTTAAAAATATTATGATGCATGCAAGCATCTTGAGAATATTCTTCAATCAAAAACGAATTAAGAGCCTCTCATGATTATAGGATTGATATGGGGGAAGGCTTTTTGTTTTTAAGAGTGTAGGGTGTATCTTAAGTATGTGTGTGGGGGGTGAAGTATTGTCCTTTTGGGTGGGGGGCAAGGTAATGGAAATGGGGGCGAGAGCTGCTCAATGCTTGAGCCCGTGTGTGTGGGAAGGGCTTTAGAGGGGGCGGGGGCAACATGGGAGGCCGCTTAAAATGGCGAGGAGGGGGATTATTCAAAATGTTTATGGTTTGCATATCCCCAATGAAATGCGAGCAAGTCTAAACAATCTCGTAAATGATCGGCAAGAGAGTTTTGTTTGCGTTTTGAAGAACTTAATTCTTTTATCGCTTGTCCATAGCCGATAACGCGTTCAAGCAGTGAATAGCCAAGAATACCCAGTTGAACTTTGATTGTTCTTAAATGATTGGAGGCTTCTATTTGACGTTCAATAGGGTGTGTGTACCCTTGGCTACAGGAAACCTTTTCACGGGTGTAGTCAAGGCTCATGTGGAGATCGGCTTGGCTTTGACGCCAGTAAAAATAAAAACGTTCTGCTGCTTTATATTGGGCTTTGCTGAGATGTCCTTTCGCATATAAAAGGGCAATGGGATGGCTTTGTGCATTGGCAATGGCATTGATGGTGCGCGGATTGCTGGAACTTTCTCGATGATTGGGTTTAAAATAAGGATTACTTGTTTCAACAGGGATTTCTTGCGTCTTTAAATGACCAACGTGCTTTCCTTGATTTTGATGATCAAGCGGGCAGGTTTGCGTATTTTTTTTCTGCTTATGGGTCATAGCATCTCCTTAAAAATTTTAATTTTGCTTCTCGTTTTTAAAAAATGTTGCTTGCTCTAGGCAAAAGAGGGGGATGAGAGGAAGACATGTGTTGGAGTGTGCCGTTTGGGTATGCGCTCTTGGGGGTGACTTGGACTGTTGCGCTTGTGTGTGGGAGCCCCATGGATTTGGCTCTTAAAAAGAGGGGTGTTTTGTCGCATGGTGGATTTTCCTTGAATGGCTTGATGGGGAGTGGCATGATGTTGCGCGGGCTTTTGTCTCTGAAGGGATTGGTATTTTTCTGCATTGTGGTTGTTGTCTTTGTGGTTCTGCTTCTTTAAAGGATGGGCGTTTTGTTGCATGATGGGCATTCTTTCTGATTTTATTGCTGTGGGGGAATTGATGTCGCAGGGTTTTGTTTTTTTGCCATGGTTGATGTTTTTCTGCCTCTTGGGGGCTTTATTTCTATTTATGTGGGATAAGAGGTATTTGAGGGATCATGAAAGGCATAATTTTTTTAAGAGGATGGGGTTTGGGGACTTTATTGGCGGGGATCTCTTGTTGTTTATACGGTTGCTGAACGCATGGGGTGGCGCTGGCTTTGGTTCTCAATCCCGTGGAGTTTTGATGTCCTTTTGGGTCTTGTCATTGGGCTGGTTTATAGAGGTGTAAAGCATCTTGTTATGATTTGGCTTTAGAGCCTTGAAAAGAGAGGTGTTTTGTCGCATGGTGGATTTTCCTTGAATGACTTGATGAGGGAGGTGAGTGATGGCGCGCGGGCTTTTGTCTCTGAAGGGATTGGTGTTTAGCTGTATTGTGGCCTATGTCTCTGTGGCTGTTTATGTGGAAATGAAGGCGTTGGGGATGACGTGGGGCGTATTTTTACGGGCTGTGGCGTTTTATGGCATTCCCGGTATTTTCCTTATGTTGGGTTATGAAGTAATGCAGCGGCGTGGTGTAACGAAGGGTTTGTTCCTCAAGATGGTGTTGTTGAGCTTCATTTTGGCTGCTGTCATTGATTTTATTTATAAGCAAGCTGAGCACTTTGGTTTGACTTGGGTGTGGTTCTCAAACAGGTGGGTGTTTAACATTCTTTTTGGCGTTGTCTTTGGTCTTGTCCTTGGTCTTATTTATCGTGGGGCAAGGCGTTTGGGGTTTAGGCTTTCATTCTTTGAAAAGGATTGATCTTTTGCTGCATTTTTGGCATGGTCTCTGATTTTTACTTAATAAAGGAGCGGGGCGTATGGTGGTTGCGCGGGACATGTTTTTGAAGGGGCTGGCGTTTTTCTGTGTTATTGGCTTGGTCCTTGGTTTTGCTTATGAGGATGCGGGGCGACCGGTTATGACGTGGGAGGTGTTTTGGCAGGGGGTGGAGATTTCTTGCATTGCTGGAGCGACCTTTTGTTTTATTTTGGTGGGAGCAAACAGTAGGACTGTATCGTGGGGCGTGTTTTTCAAGGCTGTGGTGTTTTGCGCCATTGCTGTAGTGGTTCTTGGCTTTGCTTATAAGGGAGTGAAGCGTTTTAATATATCGTGGGAATTTTTAGTGATAGGAGCGGTGTTTGTTGCATTGCTGGACCTGTCCTTGGTTTTGCTTATGAGGATGCGGGGTAAGGGGATATCGCGTGGGGTGTCTTTTTTGAGGTTTCTGGTGTTTTGCTGCGTTGTTGGAGCTGTTGTTGGATTGGCGTATAACGGAGCCAAGCATATGGGGGTTCGCTGGTTTGTGATCTTTAACAATGGGGTGTTTACGGGCACTATTGGACTTGTTCCTTTTTTTGCTCTGGAGGGGATACGGTGTATGCGTGTACTGTTGGGGGGCTTAAAAAGAATGAGCATTTCTCTTCTCCACGGGCGTGATCTTTGATGTTCTTTCTGAGAGGGGTATTTGATGTCGAACGATGTGATGTTTTGGCAGTGGTTGGGGTTTTTCTGCCCTTTGGCGCTCGCCTTTGTTTCTATTTATGTGGGAATAAGGTTTTTCGGGTTTACAAGGAAGGACTTTTTTAAGGGTGGGGTGCTTGCATTCTTTGTTGGCGTGACCTCTAAGTTTGTTTATGCGAAAGCTGAGCATTTTGGTTTGGCTCAGGTGTGGTTTTCAAACAAGTGGGTTTTTTACATTCTTTTTGGCATTGTCTTTGGTCTTGTCCTTGGGCTTATTTGTCTAGGGGCAAAGCGTCTTGGGTTTAGGCTTTCATTCTTTGTAAAGGATTGATCTTTTGCTGCATTTTTGGTTGTTCCTTGGTTTTGCTTATGAGGGTGCGGGGTGTATGGTGGTTGCATGGGACATGTTTTTAAAGGGGCTGGTGTTTTGTGGCGTTGTTGGAGCTGTTGTTGGATTGGCACATGTGGGAGTAAAGCATATGGGCTGGAGCACGCATTGGTTCTTGAACAATGGGGTGTTTCTGGGCACTATTGGACTTGTTCCTTTTTTTGCTTATGAAGGTATAAGGTGAGTGCGTGTACTGTTGGGGTGGGGCTTAAAAAAATGAGCATTTTTCTTTTCCACGGGCATGGTCTTTGATGTTCTTTCTGTGAGGGGTATTTGATGTCGAACGATGTGATGTTTTGGCTGTTGCCTTGGTTTTTCTGCTTTTTTGCTCTAGCCTTGGTTTTTCTTGATAAGATTGCCAAGCGTCGCTCTGTTACAGGGTGGATGTTTTGGAGATGGGTGGTGCTTTATGGCGTTGTTGCCACCTACCTTGGTTTTATTTATATGGGCGTGGGCAGGCGCGCTGTTGACGGGGAGCTGCTCTTGAAGGGGGCGGTGTTTTCTTGCATTTTTGCAACTGTTCTTGGTTTGGTGCATCTGGATGTCAAGAGTATGCCTGTTGCTTGGCAAGTGTTCTTGAAGGCGGTCATGTTTTGTTGCATGATGGGCTTTATCCTGTGGTTTGCTGCTGTGGGCGTCAGGGATATGGATAGCATAAGGGCGGTATTCTTAAAGGGATTGCTCTTGACTGTATTGTTGAAAGTGCTCTTGGGGTTCTTTATACGCGAGCAAGGTGATACGGTGTTACAGAGGTTGTTGCGTGCTTTGAATTTTGTGCTGTTTTGCTGCATTTTGGCACTAATCCTTTTTTTTACCCGTCTGGGAGCAGAGAATCTAGGGTTGAGCTGGCTTTGGTTCTCGAATGATGGGATGTTTTCCTTTATTGTTGGATTTCTTTTTCCTTTGATTTATCAGGGTGTAAGGCGTGCGCGTGTTCTATGGGCTTGGTTCTTAAAGTAGGGGGTGTTTTTTTGTCTTATGGGTGTGATCTTTAATGGGCTTGCTGTGAGGGGTATGTGATGTCGAACGATTTGTTTTTTTTGCTGTTATTGGTGTTTTCCTACCTTTTTATTGTTGTCGTTATTGGTACTTATAAAGTTTCCAAGCGCTTCGATATTCCGTGGTGGCGGGCGGCGTTTTATTGTATTTTTGGTGTTTCCCTCTTTTTGAAGGAAGTGCTGTTTTATTGCATTTTAGGAGTCGTTCTTTTTTTAGCTCTTTGGGGGATGGAGAGTATGGACATACCATGGGGACTCCTGTCCTTGATGGGGATCGTGTTTGCTGCACTGTTGGAGTGGTTCTTAATTTTGCATATGAGGGGGCGGCGAGATGGGGTGGTGACGCGTTGTTTGTGGTTATTGAAGGGGTGGTGTTTTGCGCCGTTGTTGGAGCGATCTTTTTTTGTTTGCGTTTGGGAGCAGAGAATCTAGGGTTGAGCAGGCTTTGGTTCGCGAAGGATTGGGTGTTTTTCATCATTTGTGGATTGATCCTTCCTGTTGTTTCTGTCGGAGCAAGGCGTGCGCGTTTGAAGGCGGAGGCGTTTTTAAAGAGAGTGGGGTTTATGGGGTATTACAGATAACGTCGAGGGAATGATTGTTCAAAAGAACAGCGATAGCGGTAGGTTTGGGGATCAAACCAAAGCCCTATTTTGCCTTCAAAATCACCAGAACGTTGTTTGGCAATATTCATAATGACGCCAGGGCGTTTTGCTAAATCTGCTTTTTCTTGTGCGAGAGAGGCGGCAAAGATTTTATCTTCCAACGACCGATTGCGCCAAATGGTGATAATGTTAAAGGCATTAGCACCAATTTCTGAGGCGCCTTTAATGTCTTCTGTGCTGGGGATATCTTTATCCAGACCGCCTTTGCGGGCATGGGCGACAAGGTGAATATGTACACTGTTTAAAACAGCCCAATCAACCATTTTATAAACGGCTTGTTCTTGTCTTGCATAATCATCAGAGGCAATGCCAAGCCGCATGAGACTGTCGATGATAAATTGATCGCAGCCATAGCGTGCACGACAATAGTCAAAGACATCAAGCAAGGTGTCAACGCTTGATTTGCCAACATGCTCATAAAGAATAAGCCCTTCGTCTAAAAAATGAAGAATCCGTTCAATTGTCTCTTTTGTAGGCTGTTCTAAGCCGCCCGTTTGTTTGGTTAAACGGCGAAGTGATTGTTCTCCTTTCATTTCTAGAGACGCTAAGCAAAGGCGACTCTTTTGTGCAATCCAATGGGGAATACAGTCTGATAATAATTGGCTTTTACCTGCACCACTCGCACCACTCCAGAGCGTTAATTCTGCTGGGCGGAAATGCAATTTGTCCTTCAGTTTAGGATAGGGAACCGTATAACCAAGATGTTTTTCAGGCTCTGGCCAAAAAAGCCCAATCACTTGATCTTTATAGTCTGAGGCGCGCCGTAAACCTTCTGGGGCAAAGCTTTGTGCTGAGGAAAAGGCGGCTTTTATGGTGGCTTTATCGATCCCTGCGGTTAAACAGTCATTGGCATCTTTGCGAGGTAAACGGACACGGTAGCAACGGTGGCGTCCAAGCCTGCTGGCAATCTCACGGGCTGCTTCTTCTCCGGGCTTGTCCATATCGGTGGCTAAAAAAATCGTTTCAAAAGATTCTAAATGATCAAATTCATTTTCAATCCAGTTGTGTTTGCCTCCACTGCCTCCTCCAAAGGGAACAGAGACCGCCGGATATCCATAGGCGGCTAAGGAAAGTGCATCAATTTCTCCTTCAGTGATAACAATGGTACGGTTTGTTGAAGAAAGAATGGGAAATGGCGCCTGTTGGTGTGTGTGTGTGGGTGCCTGTTGGTGTGTGTGTGTGGAGGGGTGGTTGGTTGAGGGGGTGTTTTGGGATACCTGTGTGGAGGCGGGGTTGGTTGAGGGGGTGTTTTGGGATGCCTGTGTGGAGGTGAGGTTGGTTGAGGGGGTGTTTTGGGATGCCTGTGTAGAGGCGGGGTTGGTTGTGGCGATGTTTTGGGATGCCTGTGTAGAGGCGGGGTTGGTTGAGGGTGCCTGCTGGGGTGTGTGCGTGGAGGGGTGGTTGGTTGAGGGGGTGTTTTGGGATGCCTGTGTAGAGGCGGGGTTGGTTGAGGGGGTGTTTTGGGATGCCTGTGTGGAGGTGAGGTTGGTTGAGGGTGCCTGCTGGGGGGTGTGCGTGGAGGGGTGGTTGGTTGAGGGGGTGTTTTGGGATGCCTGTGTAGAGGTGAGGTTGGTTGAGGGGGTGTTTTGGGATGCCTGTGTAGAGGTGAGGTTGGTTGAGGGGGTGTTTTGGGATGCCTGTGTAGAGGTGAGGTTGGTTGAGGGGGTGTTTTGGGATGCCTGTGTAGAGGTGAGGTTGGTTGAGGGGGTGTTTTGGGATGCCTGTGTAGAGGTGAGGTTGGTTGAGGGGGTGTTTTGGGATGCCTGTGTAGAGGTGAGGTTGGTTGAGGGGGTGTTTTGGGATGCCTGTGTAGAGGTGAGGTTGGTTGAGGGGGTGTTTTGGGATGCCTGTGTAGAGGTGAGGTTGGTTGAGGGGGTGTTTTGGGATGCCTGTGTAGAGGTGAGGTTGGTTGAGGGGGTGTTTTGGGATGCCTGTGTAGAGGTGAGGTTGGTTGAGGGGGTGTTTTGGGATGCCTGTGTAGAGGTGAGGTTGGTTGAGGGGGTGTTTTGGGATGCCTGTGTAGAGGTGAGGTTGGTTGAGGGGGTGTTTTGGGATGCCTGTGTAGAGGTGAGGTTGGTTGAGGGGGTGTTTTGGGATGCCTGTGTAGAGGTGAGGTTGGTTGAGGGGGTGTTTTGGGATGCCTGTGTGGAGGTGGGGTTGGTTGAGGGGGTGTTTTGGGATGTCTGTGTAGAGGCGGGGTTGGTTGAGGGTGCCTGCTGGGGTGTGTGTTGGAATACTTGCTGAGGTGCGTGTTGGGTTACCTGTTGGGATGTGTGCGGGGATGCCTGTGTGGAGGCGGGGTTGGTTGAGGGGGTGTTTTGGGATGCCTGTGTGGAGGTGGGGTTGGTTGAGGGGGTGTTTTGGGATGCCTGTGTGGAGGTGGGGTTGGTTGAGGTGGTGTGTTGGGATGCCTGCTGGGATGTGTGCGTGGAGGCGTGGTTTGTGGGGTAAAGGGCTTGCCAACCAAATAAAATCGGTTCACATTGGGAGGCTGTTGGTTTTGTTTTTGCTCCCGTTTGCGCAAGCCGTTCTTTGACTAAAGCAAGGGTGCCGTCGGGTTTATAAAAGGGGAAAATGATTTTTTCGCCATTTTCTCCTATGCGGTAACGCTTTATAATCTCTAGAGGAATGCGGCGTTCTTCATGGAGATAGGTTTTTACAAGATTCTGCGGGCTCTGCCCTGTAGGGACCGGTGGACGGCGATAGGAACGATGGGGCGCCATAAAGGGTTTGGGGCGTGTCAGATTGAGAGTCGCGCGTGCTTCTTCTAAGGCTTGAGAGAGGCTAATGCCTTTGACTTCACACCAAAGGTCTAAAAGATCTCCTCCTGTGCTTTCTGCAAAATCATACCAAAGTCCTGCTTTACTACCACTTAAGCAAATCGATAAACTTTGACCAGCTTCACCACGTGTGTTGCCTACAATCCAATTGTTGCCTCGTTTGTGCCCTTGGGGAAGAAGCATTTCTGCTATTCTATCTGCTTGAGAGATAAGTTTTTGTTTGATTTCAAAAATTGTGCTCATGGTCATTCGTGATATTATTGTCGTTTTTCTCAAGATGTGGGAGGTGAGGATTCTGTTTTTGCTGTTCTCACCGTTTGATCTGATCGTAAAGTCCCGTAGTGCTATGGGGCTTGCCAGTCTACTTTGAGAGCTTCTTTGCCGCTCTTTTCTTGCCAATGGTCGCGAAACTTCTTGGCTTGCCAATGGGCTTGGCTCTCACTCAAACCTTCTGAAATGGCTCTGCTGATGGTTGTTTGCCAAGAGCATGGGAAGTGGTGCCTTGGGAAAAGGAGGACGGTGGCAAGAAGGGTGGGTGTGGATCTGCCTTGGAGAGTGTGGTGCATGCTTGGTCCTGTTTGGGGCATGTGTTTGGGGGGATGCCTGTTGGGGTGCTTGTGTGGAGGGGGAGTGCCAAAGAGTTTGCTTTTCATTGAGTTTTTTTGAAATGGCTCTGCTGATGGTTGTTTGCCAAGAGCATGGGAAGTGGTGCCTTGGGAAAAGGAGGACGGTGGCAAGAAGGGTGGGTGTGGATCTGCCTTGGAGAGTGTGGATCTGCCTTGGAGAGTGTGGTGCATGCTGGAGTCCTGTTGGGGTGTGTATGTTGGGGTGCCTGTGGGGGTCTTTTGCGTGGGGAAAACGCTTTTGTGATGAGAGCAAAATGGGTGATGTTGTCTCGTTTTGCTGTGTGAATCGCCTATCCAAATGTTGTTTTGCCGCCTTTTGTTTTGTTCTGTGTTGTTTTGTCCGATGCTGTTGTGGTTTTGAAGCATTTTTATCCCCGCGCTTGCTTGAAAAATACGTTGTTTGTGTGATGTCAAAAATTGTCGTTATAGTTGATCAAACTGCGGTAAAGCGTGTCGTTGTTCTCAGAGATGAAAGATGAGGAGCCTCCCTGTTTTTGCTGTTCTTGCCGTTCGATCTCACGGCGAAACCAGTTGCGCCATGTGGCTTGCCAGTCTACTTTGAGAGCTTCTTTGCCGCCTTTGGCTTGCCAATAGTCGCGAAACTTCTTTTCTTGCCAATGGGCTTGGCTTTCACTCAAGCCTTCTGAAACTGCCGCCTTGATGTCTGCTTGCCAATGCTCAGGAAGACGATGCCCTTTGGCAACTGAGGTTGTGGTTTTTTTGTTGGTGCAAAGCGGGATGGAGGCAGGAAGATTGCTGGGGGGAAGAGTGGTGGCGGATTTTGTTGTTTCCCCCGTGACAATTTGCGCGATAGGGGCGGGAGTGAACTCGGCTTGGCGAGCGTTTAAAGGGGAGGCGTTTTTTTGCTCCGTTTCTGCTTGGGCAGGCAAAGGGAGAGGTGAATCAAGAGCCGATAAGGGTGATGGATGATCGCTTTGTTCAAAACTCTCTTCGCAGAAAAAACAAGGTTCTGTCTCATCAAACAAAATTTTCTTTTCTAAAACACCGTAAGGTGTTTCCTTTTCTTCTGCCTTTTGAGCTTTTGAGTTTTGTGCAACATCTTTTGTACTTTCGTTAAGCAGTTGTTGCATCTCTGCATTGATTTTCTTGCGTTTTTTTGCCGAAGAACGACCCGCAAAGGATTTTTGTTCAAGCAATTTTTCACGCTCTTGAAAAACATTTTCGCAACGCTTGTTCCATAATCCATTGGCTAAATTTAAAATCTTACCCTCTTGGATGAGCATCTCTAAAACATTAACAAAAGTTCGCTTGTCACAACCACAAAGACGCGCTAAACGTTCTTTCGATATTTCTAAAGGTCGGCCACGGGCATACATTTCATTGAGAAGAATCGTATAGATTCCAATTTCGTGTGCGCGCATCCCACGTACACCTCCTAGAAAGTCATTTTGATACCAACAAACATATGGAAGCCTAGACGATTCATAATGAGGAGTTTCTTGTTGATTAGCGTGTTTCATACTGCAATCTACTTTCTTCTTTTTTATACATTTTTATTGATGATAAAAGCTCAAATAAGGATTTAACTTGTGTTGCTTTTGGCTCTGTTCGATGATGACTAGAGGCTTCTTTACGATGCTTATAAATGATTGGCTGTGCTTGAAGCGCATGCAAACTTACGATTTAAGATTGCGGTGATGGAAAAAATAAAGAATACCACACATTCTCAACGTACTTGCTTTTGGGCAGAAGCTTTGGAGGTGGTCTTTTATATCCGGTAGGGTGGTTAAAGTGTTTTTATGATCTAAAAATAAAAAAATTTTCCCCTAAAAAGTAAAATTTGTTTCCTTAATTTTATCCTTTTTAGAGGATAATGCAAGCCCGTTTTATAAAAAGGACGTGTTTTTTTAAAAAGACGCGCTATATGGTGAAATTATGAATATCGATGGTTGGCGTCAAAGATTAAGAATCGCTTTGGAAAAAAGTGGGCGGTCAAAAAGATCTATCTCCCTCGCTGCCGGTAAAGGCGCGGGGTACCTTCATTCTATTCTTTCTGAAGGAAAAGAACCAACAATCGAATCTCTCTCGCGAATTTGTCACGAAATTAATATCAGTATGAATTATATTCTTTACGGGAAAGGGGCTAGCCCTGAAGATAAAGAATTTATAGAGCTTATTTCGAAACTCTCTCCGCAAGAGAGACAGGCGATTTTGACTCTTTTGCGGCGACCAATTGACGAAGCTTCAAAATAACTTCCTTCTGTGCTTTTGAGTCAAGGCGACTCCAGTGTTTTATTAATATTATGTCACTCATTTTATCTCTCCTGTGTGTTTATAATTGCAATTTTGTAAGAACAAATAGAGAACAACAAAGGGGCATGAGAGGAACAAAGAATAATAGATTTTTCTTTACATATGTCATTTGAACCCCGTAGATATTTAAAATATATCTTTTATGAAGGATAAAATGGTTGACATCTCTCCTATAGAGGAGATAAGACTAACGCTATATTTAGTCTTGTCAAGACAAGGCTATGCTTTATCAACTATCTAAAGGGGGAAATCATGAAAAATATTTCATTCGTTAAAGAGGATGAAATCATTGTCGTTTTATGCGAAGAGGAAAATCCTTGTACTTATGAAGGACCAATCGACGAAATCGAAGAAGTGCTCGAACTGATTGAAGAATGTGAAACTGTTTATAGAGTTTTACGACTCGATCTGACAACTTCTCATGCTGAAGATATTACGGAACAAATCGCTGATTTTTATGTCGAAAATCATGAAATGAATGAAGAAAATACACAATTGCAGCCCTTCATTTTGAATAGTGAAGCTTATCATGCTTGTTTAAATGAAAGAGTGGCTTGCGATTATGAAGATAATCTCTATGGCTCTTATGAAAAACAGCATCGTTTACGCCCATGTGATGTCTTGACAGATTATTGGTGGTAAACATGCCAAGTTATCTCAAGACTTCGTATCAAGGGATTCCACTTTATTATGCTGGAAATATGCGGAATTTAATCAGACTCGAACCACAAAAACACAACGCTATACTTTTTATATCGCAAGAGGTGGCTCAGTCTATGGCAAAAAAATTGGAGGAAGAATATTGCCGCCATGATTTTTCCGTCGTGCAGTAGCAGGGTTGAAAAAAGAAGCCGCAATGATGGGCCCCATGTGCTTTTTCATTGCGGTGACAATGGTGCACGTTATGCTTTCGTTCTTGGGGGGGGCACGACTTGGGGGGAGAGCTTGGGGGAGGAGCTTCGCGGGGATTTTCTTAGCCGATATGGGAAAGGGGGGTATGAAGAAAAGAGCCCTATATATGGGGAATTGCAGACGCTTGTGTGGGGGGGAAGCTGCCGGCTGGTTCATTGGGGGATAAGGCAATGAAGGGGCAGGTCGTCATTCAGTGACTTGGAGTGATACGA
>NZ_JBHIOT010000025.1:0-6201 GCF_042195745.1 Bartonella sp. AP7XZML | reverse complement strand
AGAATACAACCTTATCAACTATCCATTCTTGCATCATAACTCCCCCCACTTTTTTAGAATCGTTGGGAGGATACTTTTTCAAAAACATTTTTGCAAGACAAGCAGTCACAACACGCTCTGTCATAGCACGCATATAAATACGTAAAGCCTTAAGGGGGGGATTATGATCACTAATGCACAAACCATTCTCTGTCTTGATCTAGGCACTAAGACTGGCTGGGCGCTTCGTGATGCAGATGGTTTTATCACAAGTGATACAGAACATTTTCAATCACGCCGTTTTGAAGGCGGTGGCATGCGTTACTTGCGCTTTAAGAAATGGCTTTCTGAACTAAAGAGGTCTGTTGATGAAATTGATGCGGTGTATTTTGAAGAGGTACGTCGGCATGTGGGGACAGACGCTTCTCATGTTTATGGGGGCTTTCTAGCAACATTAACGGCGTGGTGTGAACATCATCAGATACCGTATGAAGGCATTCCCGTTGGTACCATTAAGAAAGCAATGACAGGCAAAGGAAATGCCTCAAAAGCAGAAATGATTAAGGCAATGCGTGCAAAAGGTCACGCGCCTTGTGACGACAACGAAGCAGATGCTTTGGCAATTTTATATTTAATGAAAGAAGGGGATGCGCATGTCTAATGGTATGCCATGGATAAGATTCCATTTGTATGACTGGATAAGTGGTACAAATGGAATGACATCTGAACAACGGGGGGTTTATATAACCCTTCTCGTTTGCATGTATGAAAAAAAAGAACCACTTAAAACAGATTTTGAAACGCTTGCACGCGTTTGTCATTGTTCGCAGAAAAAATTTGCAGCTATTGTCGAATACTTAATGAGGAATGATAAACTTGTTGAGACAGATAATGGATTGTGGAATACACGCGTTGAAGAAGAGCTGAACGATTTTGCTGATAAAAAAGAGCACATATCGCAAGTTCGTAGTGAGGCTGGTAAAAAAGGTGCAAAAGCAAAAAATAATATAAAACAACATATTAATAATTTTGCTGAAGCAAATGATAAGCAAAACGTTTTTTTTGCTGAAGCAAACGACAAGCAAAATCTAGCTATAAAGAACCAGAATAAGAATAATATATATAAAAAAACTAAAACTATCGTTTTAGCAAAAAAAGAAATTGGTTCTGAAAATTTAGAAACAATTGATTTGGTTGACGAGCCAACAGAGGTTGCTGCTGTTGAGATCACATCAGAGCAAATCACAACAGGTGTAGACAACCAACCTCCCATTCACGAGCAAGAGAACATTTCCCAAAAAGCCAAGCGGTCTAAAGCCGATAGAGGCTGTCGATTGCCTGAAGACTTTGAACCTGATTACGATTTTGCAATCGAAGCGGGTTTGCCTTCAGAGCGTGTGAAAGTAGAAATTGCAAAGTTTCGAGATTACTGGCGTTCAAAAGCCGGAGCAAATGCAACCAAAATCGATTGGCAAGCAACATGGCGTAACTGGATACGCAAGGCGGTTGATGATTTAGAAAAAATAAAAAACACGAACAACAATGGTGGAAACAATGGAAACTTTTCAAAAGATCAAAGAACTCGCGGTGGTACCGGAGAAACAATCCGTAACCTTATCCGTAGAGCAGGATTTAGTGAATCCGCTTCAAAACAGTGCAGATCAGATGGCGCAATGCGTAACAAGGGATTATCCTTGGACCTTGATCAGTGGCGTGAAATTGACACCAGCCCTAGAAGAACAAGCTTTGGAAGCTTATCAGACAGTTCAAAACTTACTTACCTTGAAAGCGTCTGTTGAAGATATTGCAGAGGCTCTTGATGTGCTTGAAGGCGGTTTGACAATGCAAAAAGTTTCAAATCCAGAGGCACGTGCAAAGGCTTATATCGCGGCTCTTAACGGCATCTCACTCTGGTCTTTGTTGCAAGCTGTTAAAAATCTTATCCGTGGTGAGGCAAAAGGTATGTCAACAACCTTTGTCCCCTCATGTGCTGATCTGGTGCAGTATTGTCGTGATTTAGAAAGCGGGCTTTATGGGGTTGCTGAGAAGGTTTTTATCGCTGTTGAAAATACGCGTAACCTAGCCTTAGGAGGCAAGCGCATTTCATGCATGAGAATAGGCAAGCCTAGTGAAGAGCAACATAACAGTAGCAATTCAAAAGCGGCTTAAAACAGCAAACTAGTGAAAAGTGCTGATGGTTTTGTGATTAGATATGCGTTTAAATCATCAAAAATGTACCGTACAAAGCGATTTAAAGATTTTATGATGAAAACACACCAGTAATACAAAACGCTCTGTACGGTCAAATTTAAGGTAAATTAACCTATTGGTAAAATTATGGACTAAAAACATGGAAATTTTAAAACAACTGTTCTTAACAAATCATAAACAGCCCATGCAAAAAAAGTGGGTTGCAACGGCTGTTGGGTATGTTCCTTGGGGAGATGGAGCAGAGGAGTATTTTTACAACCTCTATGAATATGAAGACGGCACAAGAGAGTGTGAAAAGTTTGACGGTGGTCAGTACTACACCGTACCAGAGAAGGCAGATTTTAGTACCAAAGCGCAAGTAAAAGCATGGGTTTATGGGGGAAAATTGCCAAAAAGCGTTCTCGATTACGAGCCTCTTATAGACGAGATCAACAGAGAGATAAAAAAACTATCAAAAAGTGCAGGAAATGAATATGTTTACAGATAAACAGCTAAGAGCCTTATTTGGCATAATAACTTTTATATTTTTATGTTTTTTAGGAATTAAAAAAAATCCCTACTTTATCCAAAGTATTTTGATATTTGCATCTTTTGGTTTGATAATAATAACAAATATTTTTGTAATTTTATGCAATTCTCATATTCCTTTTGAATTGCAAATTAATCCAAAATATAAAGATGATGATACAACGGGTTGGGTGAAACTAACACGTGATTTACAACAGTATATGCACAGACTTTTAAATATAATAATTTTAGCGCTTGTCGTTTTAATTTTTCCAAATAGTTATGAAGAGGCTGTTTCTTTGCCTGTCACTTCTAAGCACGTGGAACACCAGTTTTCTTTTTCATTGGATACCGTATTTGGGTATTTAGACATTGTACTTTGGTACTATTTTTTATGCTGTGTATTGTTTCTTATGTTTCGTACACGCAATTTAATAAACATATCCATCTACATACTACAGTCTTGTACTAAAAAGCCATAGTAAAGTTTCCGATTTATAAGACTGTTTTGGTTAATCGATATTGTATCTTCTTAACATCGATTGATGAAATCAACAAAACATCAAAAAACACCTAAAAAGGCACGTAACGATGACTCATATCTGCTCACCATTAAGATATCCAGGCGGCAAGGCTATACTTTATGGAAAAGTCAAAGAAATTTTTGAAAAAAACACAATATCATTTCTCAAAGCAGCTTGATTGCATGAATAGGAGTTTTAATCACATGCTTACACTATTTGGCAAAACTTTACGCAAAATTCGCCTTGATCGCTTTGAACGGCTCTTAGATATGGCTGATAAACTAGGCATATCTGTAGCATTTTTATCTTCTGTTGAGATTGGCAAGAAATCTGTTCCAGTAGGAATGGAAGAAAAGATCATAAAGCTGTACGCTTTAGATCAAAACATGGCTTCTCTTTTAAGAAAAGAGGCTGATATTTGCCGAAAGAATTTTATAATGAATTCTTCTGATCCACTTAACCATAAAATGGCTAACACGTTTTGTAGAACGTTTAAGCACCTTTCACAACAAGAGCTAACAGAGTTTAAGGAATTTATGGTGAGAATGGAAAAAAAACGCTGCTTGAAAAATAAAATCCCTTGATCTCCTTATCTTATACGTACACCACAAAACGTAATGTTATATGTTAATAATTAATAATATATTATTGAAATAATTGAAAAAATAATAAAATTATGCTAAGATTTTTACATATTTAAATATAAATTTAAGGTAACTAAAACATGCTAAATAAAGTGATGTTAATCGGACGCCTCGGTGCTGATCCCGAAAGCAAGACAATGAATTCTGGAGCTGAAATAGTCAATTTTAGTATAGCAACTTCTGAAAGCTATACTGATAAAAAGACCAATCAAAAAATAGATAAAACGGAATGGCACTCCATTGTGGTTTTTAATCCACATTTAGCAAAAATTGCTCTTCAGTATCTCAGTAAAGGTTCAAAGGTTTACATAGAAGGCAAATTACAAACACGTAAATGGCAAGATAAAAATGGTCATGACCGTTACACAACAGAGATTGTCTTACCACAATTCAAAGGCGAGTTGTATTTGCTTGATGCCAAAAAAGAGCAATCGGCATTCCCTTCACCCATTACTTCTCAAAATTATGCTATCGCTTCAGGTGCTCAAGATTATAGAACAGCTCTTAACGATAGCATGCCATTCTGATTGAAAAAATATGGCTAAAAGAAAAAAACATGCAAAACGTGGACGTCCTCGTATTAATGGATGTCTCAGAGAACCCAATGGTCGTATCTCGCGAGCAAAAATACCGCGTGAACCGATTGATAAATTGGCAATTGAAATGCGTGCCAAGCGATTTGGTTTGACCATAGAAGATGCTAAAAATCCGCTTTCCGCTACCTATATCGGACGGCTTTATCTGCAAGGTGTGATTAATCAAGATCAGTATGATGCTGCACAAAAATATCTTGAAGTGAAAAACAATTACCTATGTGCAAAAGCCTTACCAAATGCAATTTATGATGAAATGCCTACAACTTCTGATAACGGAGCAAGAGAGAAATGGGTACAGAAGGCAACAGAACATCTTTTAGCTGTAAAAGATGTTGTTCAAGAAGCTCAATGTTTACACCGTCAATATAACCTTCATGCCGCATTACAATATCTTGTCATAGAAGATCAATCACTACCACACCTTGTGCTTTCATTGCGCATTGCTCTTAATGCGCTTCATAAACATTTTACACAAAACCGCTAAATTCAAGCAGCATTTTGAATATTAATAGAGATCTCTTTTCCAAGAGCAATGAGAGTGGATTCTAAGGCATCTAATTTTGTTGCATGGTTTAAATCCAACAATCGGTCAATTTGTATTGGGTGAAGTTTTAAAAGACGCACAAGATCAGCTTTGCGTAAGTCTTTTTCAATCATAGCGTTATGTATTGCAATTTTTAAAGTGACCAATGAAGAGACTTCAACAAAAGGATAGGTAACATCATAAATACCACACGGAACAAATTCACGATCTTGGAAACGCCCCATAATAACTGTTAAAAGTGCGTTTTTAGCATTTTCTAAAGCTTCTTTTTCATCGTTACCATAGGTAATAAATTCTTGAAAGTCTTTGCAAACGACAAGAAGAGTATCATTGTCATCTTTGATAAATTTGATTGCATATTTCATTTACACCTCCATATTCAGGCTTATTTTAGGTCAAGATCTTTAAGAATCTTCTGGACTAATCCTGTTCCTAATTCTTTTCGCGTACCATGCATAGGTAAAACGGACTTTTTAGCACCACGCTTTACAAGCAAATGCCCTCCCTTCCCTGAAGTAAAACTGCAACCATGCTTTATAAGATATCTTTTCAATTCTTGACTATTCATTATAATAATATAACATCTAAAATGTTTCCATGCAACATAAATGTTGTATTGAAGGAAAATAAAGGACATCTTTTAAAACACCATATTTAGGTAAAAAAATAAAAAAACACAATATATTGATTTTTTTTGTTGACAATATGTGAAAAGTCGTATTTAATGACGCTGCTGTACTGGTCGAATTGCGTCCAAAATTCAAAAATATCCTCTAAAAATTTAGTAAAATGTGATCTTGAAACGTGGCTAGAAAGCCCTGTTTTCTGGGGAATTCTGACTAATCTATTTTTCAAATAACAAAAATCAATAATTGACTAATGATGTCATTAATTATGACGCAAAAGGAGCAATGATGAAAGCTGTCATCACTAAACCAATGTGTGTTGTTGGAGACAATAAAAGCACTGTTCGCTTTGAACCATCAACACCCAATAATCCATTTGTTGAAGTTTCCAATCAAGTCTACGCACGTCTCAAGCGCGCTAATGCTGTAAAACCTTTTATTGGAGTCAAGACAACAGCAAAACCTGACAAGACGGTTGAACAAATTAAGCAGATAGAACAAGAAGCCGTACAAACATCGTCTGAACCAGTGACAGAGGAAATTCCACTCGAACAGCCAAAAGCATCTAAA
>NZ_JBHIOT010000024.1:0-78681 GCF_042195745.1 Bartonella sp. AP7XZML | reverse complement strand
CTTCGTTTTGCTATTCGTGAAGGTGGTCGTACTGTTGGTGCCGGTATCGTCTCTAAGATCATTGAATAAATAATGCTTGTTAAAGGGGTGTTAAAAGTGTTTTAGTTTTGAGAGTTAGGGGTATAGCTCAGTTGGTAGAGCGGCGGTCTCCAAAACCGCAGGTCGCGGGTTCAAGTCCTGCTGCCCCTGCCAAAGGGAGATTTTACATATAAGGGAGTGGATTTTGCTGCCTTTTTCGCTTTTTTTGATATGGGGCTTGTTTTTTTGTGTGTGAAACGGTATTGAATAGAAAGTAAGGAAATTGCATAAGTCTGAAAGTTGGCTTTTGCGTTTTTTTCCTGTTTATTTTATTCTATAAAACACAATAGGACTAGAGAGAGTATAGTGTGACGATGGCATCTAAAACCAATCCGATTACCTTTTTGAAGCAGGTTTATGCAGAAACAATTAAAGTGAAATGGCCTACACGTCGTGAGACGGTTATTTCTACTATTATGGTTTTGTTGGTAACTGCATTGGCTTCAGCTTTCTTTTTTATTGTGGATCAGGTTATGCATTTTGGTGTTTGGCGGGTTATTGATCTTCTGAAATATCTTTTTAGTTGAGAATGTAAGGAAGTGTGACTGTGGCAGCTCGTTGGTATATTGTTCAGGCATATTCAAATTTTGAAAAGAAAGTAGCGGAAGCTATTGATAAGGAGGCAAAGCAAAAGGGACTTGATCATCTTTTTGAAAAGATTTTTGTTCCAACAGAGCGTGTTGTAGAGGTTCGTCGTGGACGCAAAGTTGATACTGAGCGAAAATTTTTTCCTGGTTATGTTCTTGTTCGTGCTGAGTTAACAGATGAAGTTTATCATCTTATTAAGAATACGCCTAAAGTGACAGGTTTTTTAGGGTCGGATGCGCGTCCTGTTCCTATTTCTGATCGAGAGGTTGAGCAAATTCTCAAACAAGTTCAGGAAAGGGTTGAGTCTCCAAAGTCCTCTGTATTGTTTGAGGTTGGAGAGCAAGTTCGCGTTGCTGATGGTCCTTTTGTTTCGTTTAATGGAATTGTTCAAGAGGTTGAAGAAGAGCGCTCTCGTCTTAAGGTTGAAGTGCTTATTTTTGGGCGTCCTACGCCTGTTGATTTGGAATTTGGTCAGGTTGAAAAACTCTGATTAAACTTAGAGTAGTTTTAATTACTTTAAGGAAGGAGTGGGAGGTGATTTATAGCTTTTGTCGGCTTAATGATCCGAACCACGTGACTGCAAGCGGGTAACGGGCAAGATGAATTGTCAGTATACCAGTGAAATTAAAGGCAGATTGTTATGGCAAAAAAAAGTATAGGTCAGCTTAAGTTGCAGGTTCCTGCAGGAGCTGCTACTCCATCTCCACCAATTGGTCCAGCTCTTGGGCAGCGTGGTATTAATATCATGGAATTTTGTAAGGCGTTTAATGCAGCGACACAAGAAATGGAAAAGGGGGCACCGATTCCAGTTGTTATTACGTATTACCAAGATAAGTCTTTCACCTTTTCTCTCAAGACGCCTCCTGTATCATTCTTTTTAAAGAAAGAAGCAAACCTGAAATCTGGCTCAAAAGAGCCTGGTAAAGTGTCTGTAGGAAGCATTTCTCGCGATAAAATTCGTTCGATTGCGGAATCAAAGATGAAAGATCTTAATGCGAATGACATTGAGGCAGCAATGCGTATGGTTGAAGGTTCTGCTCGCTCGATGGGCTTGGAAGTGGTGGGCTAATATTATGGCAAAAGTAGCAAAAAGAATAAAAAATATCCGAAAAGATATTGATTTTAATGAACTCTACGCTTTAAAAGATGCCGTTTCAATGGTTAAGGAGCGTGCCGTTGCTAAGTTTGATGAAACAATCGAAATTTCAATGAACTTGGGTGTTGATCCTCGTCATGCTGATCAAATGGTTCGAGGCGTTGCTCATTTGCCTAATGGAACAGGGAGAAATATTCGTGTTGCCGTTTTTGCTCGTGGGGATAAGGCTGAGGAAGCTAAGGCGGCAGGAGCTGATATTGTGGGTGCCGAAGATTTATTTGAAAGCGTTAATAGAGGGACTATAGATTTTGATCGTTGTATTGCAACGCCAGACATGATGCCTCTTGTTGGTCGTCTTGGTAAGATTCTTGGTCCACGGAGTTTGATGCCGAATCCGAAAGTTGGTACTGTAACACTTGATGTCGCCGGTGCTGTCAAAGCTTCTAAAGGTGGTGCTGTTGAGTTTCGTGTGGAAAAAGCTGGTATTGTGCATGCTGGTATTGGTAAGGCTTCTTTTGGTGTTGAAAAAATCGTAGAAAATATAAAAGCCTTTGCAAGTGCAGTTATTAAAGCCAAACCGCAAGGTGCAAAAGGTGAGTATATTAAGCGCGTTGCTGTTTCGTCGACTATGGGAATTGGTGTTAAAGTTGATCCAGCAACGGTTCGTTCAGAGCTAGTATAAGCTGATTTATAATTTTGTTTTGGGGTATGGGAATATCAAAATTGTATTTAAAATGCTGATTTTGATCAGCTCGCTATCTAAGCTTTATAGGGCTTAGGTTGTACCGGGAGAAATTCCGGAATATCCTGTCCGAGATTGTAGGTGATGCTTTTAAGTATCTTAATCAAAAAAACCTGCATGAGACTGGGGTAAAAACTGAGAGTTAAAGACTTAAAGGGTTTGAGCCAAGGTTGCCTTTGAACGCTGTGCGTGAAAAAGGGGACAGGATCCTCATCGGTGACATGAAGTATTTTATGTTATCAAAGGTAACCAACAGGTTTGTTTTAAGCAAATCTGTTAAATGGAGAGAGACAGTGAATAGAGCGGAAAAACGCGAATTTGTTACATGGCTTAACGAGGCTTTTCGGAAGTCTGGTTCTGTTGTTGTTGCACATTATTCCGGTCTGACAGTTTCACAGATGAATGATCTGCGTTCGAAAATGGGTGAAGCTGGCGGTGCCGTTAAGGTCGCCAAAAACCGTCTTGCTAAAATCGCTCTTCAGGGCACGGAATCTGAATCGATAGTGGGTTTGTTTACTGGACAAACACTTATTGCTTATTCAGAAGATCCAATCACAGCACCGAAAGTTGCTGTTGATTTTGCGAAAAGCAATGACAAATTTGTCATACTTGGCGGTTCAATGGGTGCAACAAGTTTAACTGTAGATGCTGTGAAGTCATTGGCTTCATTGCCTTCATTAAACGAGTTGCGTGCAAAACTTGTGGGTATGATTTCTACCCCTGCGACCCGTATTGCACAGGTTGTTAATGCCCCTGCTGGTCAGGTTGCACGTGTCATTGGAGCATATGCTCAGGAGGATAAGGCGGCTTAAGGCTGTTTGTATTCACGTTTATGGAAGAGCTTTAATGCTTTTCTGTTTTTTTGAATAAGATTTAATAATGGTTCAAATCTTTTAATTGAAGGAATTTAAAAATGGCTGATCTAGAGAAGATCGTAGAAGACCTTTCTAATCTAACCCTTTTGGAAGCCGCTGAGCTTTCTAAGTTACTTGAAGAAAAGTGGGGAGTTTCGGCTGCTGCTCCTGTAGCTGTCGCTGCTGTTGCTGGTGCTGCTGCTCCAGCTGCTGAAGAAAAAACAGAATTTGATGTTATTCTTGTTGAAGGTGGCGCACAAAAAATTAATGTTATTAAGGAAGTTCGTGCTCTTACTGGACTTGGTCTTAAAGAAGCTAAAGATCTGGTTGAAGGTGCACCTAAGCCTATTAAAGAGGCTGCTTCTAAAGAAGAAGCAGAAAAAATTAAATCTCAACTTGAAGCTGCCGGTGCTAAGGTGGAACTTAAGTAAATTTAATTTTATCGGCGGGCATTTATGTTCGCCGATTTTCTTTCTCTTAATACAAAGAGGGAAAATAATGAGTAAAAAACTTTTCCCAATGGTTTCGTAACAGGAATGGGATAGGTTTGGATTACTTACCCCTTCTCATCATAGAGCCAAAGAGATAAATGGCTTATGTTGGTGGGGAAAGTTAATGATGCTCATTATTGAGTGTCAAGTGAACTGGTCTGCATATGCAGGTTAATGGTATAAGGCTTTCAAGGTTGGTCTACCTTGAAGAGTAAAGATCAAGGAGCGACGATGGCTCAGACTCACGCAATGATGTCTCAATTCAATGGTCGTAAGCGCGTACGGAAATTTTTTGGTAAGATTCCTGAAGTAGCAGAAATGCCGAATCTTATTGAGGTTCAAAAAGCCTCATACGATCAATTTCTCATGGTTGAGGAACCGAAAGGTGGGCGACCAGATGAAGGTTTGCAAGCTGTTTTTAAATCGGTTTTTCCTATTTCAGATTTTTCCGGTACAGCTATGCTTGAGTTTGTAGGTTATGAATTTGATTTACCAAAATTTGATGTTGAAGAGTGCCGTCAACGTGATTTAACTTATGCTGCCCCATTAAAGGTCATATTGCGTTTGATTGTTTTTGATGTTGATGAGGATACTGGCTCCAAAGATATCAAAGACATTAAAGAGCAAGGCGTTTATATGGGCGATATGCCTTTAATGACGACGAATGGTACCTTTATTGTTAATGGTACGGAGCGTGTTATTGTTTCTCAGATGCATCGTTCTCCTGGTGTCTTTTTTGACCATGATAAAGGAAAGTCCCATTCATCAGGAAAGCTTCTTTTTGCTGCTCGTGTTATTCCGTATCGTGGTTCTTGGCTTGATATTGAGTTTGATGCTAAGGACATCATTTATGCGCGTATTGATCGACGGCGCAAGATTCCTGTTACTAGTCTTTTGATGGCATTAGGTATGGATGCGTCGGATATTTTATCGACGTTTTATGATAAAGTGACTTATGAGCGTGATGGAGAAGGATGGCGAGTTCCTTATTCTGTGGATCGCTTTAAAGGAATGAAGCTCATTTCTGACCTTATAGATGCAGATAGTGGTGAAGTCGTTGCGGAGGCTGGTAAAAAATTAACAGTTCGTACTGCGAAGTCTTTGGTAGAAAAAGGACTTAAAGCGGTTAAAGTTAGTGAAGATGATTTATTAGGTTGTTATCTAGCCGAAGATATCGTCAATTACGAAACAGGTGAAATCTACCTTGAAGCTGGTGATGAAATTGACGAAAAAGTATTAAAAATTCTGCTCGATGTTAGTGCTGATCAAGTCAATATTCTTGATATTGATCACATGAATATTGGCGCTTACATCCGCAATACTTTGAAGGTGGATAAAAATGAAAGTCGGCAGGATGCGTTATTTGATATTTACCGGGTGATGCGTCCAGGTGAACCTCCAACAATCGATACAGCAGAAGCAATGTTCCATTCATTGTTTTTTGATCCAGAGCGATATGATCTTTCAGCTGTCGGGCGTGTTAAGATGAATTTACGTATGGATCTTGATTGTCCAGACACAGTTCGCATTTTACGCCAAGAGGATATTCTTGCTGTTGTTAAGATGTTGGTTGAATTGCGTGATGGACGTGGTGAAATTGATGATATTGATAATCTTGGCAACCGTCGCGTTCGTTCCGTCGGGGAGTTGATGGAAAATCAATATCGCATTGGTCTTCTTCGTATGGAACGTGCGATAAAAGAGCGTATGTCATCGGTTGAAATTGATACAGTTATGCCACAGGATTTGATCAATGCAAAGCCTGCGGCAGCAGCAGTCCGTGAATTTTTTGGGTCTTCACAATTGTCGCAGTTTATGGATCAAACCAATCCATTGTCAGAAATTACCCATAAGCGCCGTCTTTCTGCTCTTGGTCCAGGTGGTTTGACTCGTGAACGTGCGGGTTTTGAAGTCCGTGACGTACATCCTACGCATTATGGTCGTATTTGTCCGATTGAAACACCAGAAGGCCCCAATATTGGTCTGATTAACTCCTTAGCAACATTTGCGCGAGTTAACAAATATGGCTTTATTGAAAGCCCATATCGAAAAATTATTGATGGAAAAGTCACAAAAGAAGTTATTTATCTTTCAGCGATGGAAGAAGCAAAGCATTATGTCGCTCAGGCTAATTCTTCATTAGATAACGAAGGTCGTTTTATAGAAGAGTTTGTTGTTTGCCGTCATGCTGGTGAAGTTTTAATGGCGCCGCGTGATCATGTTGATTTGATGGATGTTTCACCAAAACAGTTGGTTTCAGTTGCAGCAGCGCTTATTCCTTTTTTGGAAAATGATGATGCGAATCGTGCGCTTATGGGATCGAACATGCAGCGTCAAGCAGTTCCTCTTGTACGCGCTGAAGCGCCATTTGTTGGGACGGGAATGGAATCTATTGTTGCGCGCGATTCAGGAGCTGCTGTGAGTGCAAAACGTAGTGGTGTTGTTGATCAAGTCGATGCTACCCGTATTGTTATCCGTGCAACAGAAGATTTAGATCCTTCAAAATCAGGCGTTGATATTTACCGCTTACAGAAATTTCAGCGTTCTAATCAGTCCACTTGTATTAATCAGCGTCCTCTTGTACATGTCGGTGATAGGGTAGAGAAAGGTGATATCATTGCAGATGGTCCATCCACGGATCTTGGTGATTTGGCTCTTGGGCGGAATGTTCTCGTAGCCTTTATGCCTTGGAATGGATACAATTATGAAGATTCTATTTTGTTATCCGAGCGCATTGTTGCTGATGATGTGTTTACTTCAATTCATATTGAGGAATTTGAAGTTGCGGCACGCGATACAAAACTTGGACCTGAGGAAATTACGCGCGACATTCCTAATGTTGCGGAAGAAGCGTTAAGAAATCTTGATGAAGCTGGCATTATTTATATTGGTGCTGAAGTTCAACCAGGTGATATTTTAGTTGGAAAGATTACCCCGAAAGGTGAAAGTCCCATGACGCCGGAAGAAAAGCTTCTGCGTGCAATTTTTGGGGAAAAGGCATCCGATGTTCGTGATACTTCTATGCGTATGCCTCCTGGGACTTTTGGTACTGTTGTTGAAGTTCGCGTTTTTAATCGCCATGGCGTGGAAAAAGATGAACGTGCGATGGCAATTGAGCGTGAAGAAATTGAGCGTTTAGCAAAAGACCGTGATGATGAACAGTCTATTCTTGATCGCAATGTTTATGCGCGCCTCACCGATATGTTGACAGGTAAAGTTGCTGTAGAAGGTCCGAAAGGCTTTTCGGGTAGTAAAAAGCTTGATAGTACAGTAATGGGGCATTATCCGCGATCCCAGTGGTGGCAATTTGCTGTTGAGGATGAAAAGCTTCAAAATGAAATTGAAGCTTTGCGCAAGCAATATGATGAATCAAAAGAAGCATTACAACGTCGCTTTATGGATAAGGTTGAAAAGGTCCAAAGAGGTGATGAAATGCCTCCTGGTGTCATGAAAATGGTGAAAGTTTTTGTGGCTGTGAAGCGCAAAATCCAACCAGGTGACAAGATGGCGGGACGTCACGGGAATAAGGGTGTTGTTTCACGTATTCTTCCCGTAGAAGATATGCCATTTCTTGAAGATGGGACCCATGCTGATATCGTCTTGAATCCGCTGGGTGTGCCTAGTCGTATGAATGTTGGACAAATTCTTGAAACGCATCTTGGTTGGGCATGTGCGGGGATGGGCAAGAAGATTGGTGCTTTGTTAGAGTTATATCAAGAGACTGGGGATATATTGCCGTTGCGTCAGCGTATTGAAAATCTTATGCCTGATGATAATCATAATGAACCAGTTCGTCAGTATGATAATGAAAGCCTTTACAAATTGGCATTGCAGATGAAGAAAGGGGTTTCAATTGCAACGCCTGTTTTTGATGGAGCACATGAGTCTGATATTAACATGATGCTGGAAGACGCAGGCTTAGATAGTTCAGGGCAGGTTACGCTTTATGATGGTCGTACTGGGGAGCCTTTTGATCGTCCAGTAACGGTGGGATATATTTACATGTTGAAATTGCATCACCTTGTTGATGATAAGATTCATGCGCGTTCTATTGGTCCCTATTCACTTGTTACGCAGCAGCCATTAGGAGGTAAGGCACAATTTGGTGGTCAGCGTTTTGGTGAAATGGAGGTATGGGCGCTTGAAGCTTATGGTGCTGCATACACTTTGCAGGAGATGCTAACAGTAAAATCAGATGATGTGGCTGGTCGAACAAAAGTCTATGAGGCAATTGTGCGTGGTGATGATACATTTGAGGCAGGTATACCCGAAAGCTTTAATGTGTTGGTAAAAGAAATGCGCTCACTTGCTCTTAATGTGGAGCTTGATGATGCGCGTGAACTTATTGCACAGCGGGCATTGTCTGATACGGCAGAATAATAATTCAAGGAGCGCACTAGAAAAAGGCTGCGCTCTTATTACTTTAAGAGGCTCAATAACCTTATTAAGGCTATACAGGTCATTTTTAAAAGTAAATGTATTTTAAAGAAGATCTGTTATAAAATAAATGAGATATTACAACAGGTTCTAAGAATCTTTGAAGGAGAACAGCATGAACCACGAGGTCATGAATCTTTTCAATCCTCAAGCGCCAGCGCAGACATTTGACTCTATTCGTATTTCTATTGCGAGTCCTGAGAAAATTTTGTCCTGGTCGTATGGTGAGATTAAGAAGCCTGAGACTATTAATTATCGGACTTTTAAACCAGAACGTGATGGTCTTTTTTGTGCACGTATATTTGGCCCTATTAAGGACTATGAATGTCTATGTGGCAAATATAAACGCATGAAGTATAAGGGCATTATTTGTGAAAAATGTGGTGTAGAGGTTACTCTTTCGCGCGTACGTCGTGAGCGTATGGGGCATATTGAACTTGCGGCACCCGTTGCGCATATATGGTTTCTTAAATCATTACCAGGCCGTATTTCTACACTTTTAGATTTAACTTTAAAAGATATTGAACGGGTTCTTTATTTTGAGAATTATATTGTAACCGAACCAGGGTTAACATCTCTTAAGCTCCATCAGCTTCTTTCTGAAGAAGAATATATGCTTGCTATTGATGAATTTGGAGAAGATCAGTTTACAGCTATGATTGGCGCTGAAGCTATTTACGAGCTTTTAGCTAGTATGGAGTTAGATAAAATCGCTAATGATTTGCGTCTTGAATTAGCTGAAACAACTTCAGAGTTAAAGCAGAAAAAATTGATTAAACGACTTAAAATCGTTGAAAATTTTCTTGAATCTGGAAATAAGCCAGAGTGGATGATTATGAAAACAATTCCGGTTATTCCACCGGACTTGCGTCCATTGGTTCCGCTTGATGGTGGGCGTTTTGCGACATCAGATCTGAATGATCTTTATCGGCGTGTTATTAATCGTAATAACCGCTTGAAACGGCTGATTGAATTGCGTGCTCCTGGAATTATCGTACGCAATGAAAAGCGTATGGTACAAGAAGCTGTTGATGCATTGTTTGATAATGGACGGCGTGGGCGTGTGATTACTGGAGCCAATAAACGTCCTCTTAAGTCTTTATCAGATATGTTGAAGGGCAAGCAAGGGCGTTTTCGTCAGAACTTACTTGGGAAGCGTGTTGATTACTCGGGGCGTTCTGTTATCGTGACGGGTCCTGAATTAAAATTGCATCAATGTGGTCTTCCCAAAAAAATGGCTCTTGAATTATTTAAGCCTTTTATTTATGCGCGGCTTGATGCAAAAGGCTATTCATCAACGGTAAAGCAGGCAAAGAAGCTTGTTGAAAAAGAACATCCAGAAGTTTGGGATATCTTGGATGAGGTTATTCGTGAACACCCTGTTTTGCTCAATCGTGCACCAACATTGCACCGTTTGGGAATTCAAGCTTTTGAGCCTATCTTGATTGAGGGAAAAGCTATACAGCTACATCCATTGGTGTGTACTGCTTTTAATGCGGATTTTGATGGTGATCAGATGGCGGTTCATGTTCCGCTTTCTCTTGAAGCACAACTTGAAGCCCGTGTTTTGATGATGTCCACCAATAATATTCTTCATCCGGCCAATGGTGCTCCCATTATTGTTCCCTCACAGGATATGGTTCTTGGTCTTTATTATCTTTCAATTGTTTCTGAAAAAGAACCAGGTGAAGGAATGGCCTTTTCTGATATAGGTGAGCTTCATTATGCCTTGGAAAATAAGGTTATAACGCTTCATACGAAGATTAAAGGCCGTGTTAAGAATATGGGGAAGGATGGAAAAGAAGTCTCTAAACTTTATGATACGACACCTGGTCGTTTGATTATCGGTGAGCTTTTGCCAAGAAGTGCGGATATCTCATTTGATATTGTCAATCAAGAGATGACGAAAAAGAACATTTCTAAAATGATTGATCATGTTTATCGGCACTGTGGACAAAAAGAGACGGTTATTTTTTGTGACCGTATTATGCAGCTTGGCTTTTCTTATGCTTGTCGTGCAGGAATTTCATTCGGTAAGGACGATATGGTTATTCCTGATAGTAAGTCGCGTTTAGTCGCAGAAACAGAAGCTTTGGCTAAGGAGTACGAACAGCAATATAATGATGGTTTGATTACACAAGGTGAAAAATACAATAAGGTTGTAGATGCTTGGGGTAAATGTACAGATCGCGTCGCAGATGAAATGATGAAACGTATTCAAGCTGTGGATTTTGATCCTAAAACAGGTCGTCAACGGCCGATGAATTCTATCTATATGATGTCGCACTCTGGGGCTCGTGGTTCTGCTAACCAGATGAGACAATTGGCCGGTATGCGTGGATTAATGGCAAAACCATCGGGTGAAATTATTGAAACACCCATTATTTCAAATTTTAAAGAAGGTCTAACTGTTAATGAATACTTCAATTCCACGCATGGTGCACGTAAAGGACTTGCTGATACTGCGTTAAAGACGGCGAACTCTGGTTATTTAACACGGCGTCTTGTTGATGTTGCACAGGATGCTATTATTTCAGCAGTTGATTGTGGTACCGCAAAAGGGCTTACCATGCAGCCGATTGTTGATGCAGGACAAATTGTTGCCTCCCTTGGGCAAAGAATTCTTGGTCGTACAGCGCTTGTTGATATTCTACATCCTGTCTCTGGAGAGGTTATCCTTGAAGGTGGAGCAATGATTGAGGAAGCTGATGTCGCGAAGATTGAGGCAGCTGGGATTCAATCTGTTCAAATTCGTTCTGCATTAACATGTGAAACACGTCTTGGTGTTTGTGCAAAATGCTATGGTCGTGATTTGGCGCGTGGAACACCTGTTAATCAGGGAGAAGCGGTTGGTGTTATTGCTGCTCAATCCATTGGTGAGCCGGGAACACAGCTTACTATGCGTACTTTTCACTTAGGAGGAACTGCGCAGGTTGTTGATTCATCGTATTTAGAGGCATCTTATGAAGGTAAGGTGGAAATTCGTAATCGTAATGTAGTTCGTAATTCTGAAGGCCATTTGGTTGTTATGGGGCGTAATATGGCTATCCTTATCAAGGATGAGTTAGGAAAAGAGCGCGTTGTACATCGTGTTAGCTATGGTGCTCATATTTTTGTTGATGATGGTGATGTGGTTAAACGTGGCCAACGTATAGCAGAATGGGATCCTTATACACGTCCAATTTTAACGGAAGTTGAAGGCTATGTGGGTTTTGAAGATATGATTGATGGTTTATCTGTCACTGAAACAGCTGATGAATCTACGGGTATTACGAAGCGCTTGGTGATTGATTGGCGCGCTAATCCACGTGGTGCGGATCTTAAACCAGCTATTATTATTCACACGGATAAAGAAGGTGAATCCATTGCTAAATTGTATAAGGGAGGTGAAGCCCGTTATATGATGTCAGTGGAAACTATTCTTTCTGTTGAGCTTGGTGCTCATGTTAAGGCTGGTGATGTTATTGCTCGTTTGCCAATGGAAAGTGCCAAGACGAAAGATATTACGGGTGGTCTTCCTCGTGTGGCTGAGCTTTTTGAAGCGCGTCGTCCAAAGGATCATGCGATTATTGCTGAAGTTAGTGGTACAATTCGATTTGGCCGTGGTTATAAGAATAAACGTCGTATCATTATTGAACCAAATGATGAAACTCTTGAGGCAGTAGAATACTTGATTCCAAAAGGTAAGTTGTTCCACTTCCAAGAAGGCGATCAAATTGAAAAGGGAGATTATATCCTTGATGGTAATCCAGCACCTCATGACATCTTGGCGATTAAGGGGGTTGAAGCTTTGGCATCTTATCTTGTTAATGAGATTCAGGAGGTTTATCGTTTGCAGGGAGTTCTTATTAATGATAAGCACATTGAAGTGATTGTTCGTCAAATGTTGCAAAAAGTTGAAATTACTGAATCTGGAGATTCTGGTTATATTCCAGGTGATAATGTTGATCGTATTGAACTTGATGAAATCAATGATAATTTGATTGCAGAAGGGAAGAAACCTGCATCTGGTAATCCCATTCTTCTTGGAATTACAAAAGCTTCTCTTCAAACACCTTCTTTCATTTCGGCGGCATCGTTTCAGGAAACAACACGTGTTCTTACTGAAGCAGCAGTTTCTGGTAAAATTGATACTTTGCAAGGACTTAAAGAGAACGTTATTGTCGGTCGTCTTATTCCAGCAGGTACGGGTGGTACAATTTCTCAAATCCGTCGTATTGCTGCAGTTCGTGATGATTTGATTGTAGATGAGCAGCGTAAGTCTAGTAATAACGAAGTGGCTAAGGCTATGTTGACAAATATGACAACCGGGGCCGTTGCTGAATAATTTAAATACAACATCACATAATATAAAAACGTCTGAATAGAAAGTTCAGACGTTTTTTTATTTCGAAATGCAGAAGTTGTATATTTTCTTGAAAAATATCAAAAATTATAAGGCGATAGTTATTTTAAACATCTTTAGTAGCTTATTATTTTGTAATGATGCTTATCTTTTTTGTTACTTTATTTTAAAGTTTCTTAATTTCTAAAAGCAGTATAGAATTTTTCCAAAATATGTGAAACTCAAAAATCAGATTCAAGGAAAAGAGTTGATTATCTACAAATCAAATAATGATTGATTTTAAACTTTAGGAAAATTTTTGATTGATATCTTCTATAGAGATTTAAAAGGATTTATAATGAAAGATCAATAGTCTTTCTGTAATCTAAAAATAATTGATTCTCTACTATACAATGTTTGTGAATGTATTTTCTTCTAAATTAGAATGCAGAAAAGTAGAGATTAAGGTGCTCACTAAGTTTTATAAAAAATAGACATATTTCTTATAACAATGTGATCTATGCAGACAGAATAATAAAATGTACGAATATTATTCAATTGGAAAATTAACACGTGAGTTTTCAATAATAGCTCGAACTTTGCTATGAAGAAGAGGGACTTCTTATCCCTTTTCGGTGTGGAAGTACACGGCTTTATACATAAACGGATCGTCATAAGTTAAAACAAATCCTGTATGCTAACAGAGTAAAATTTTCGTTGTCTGAAATATCTGATATGTTGACAATGGTTGGAAAACCACCTGATGATGAGAAAAAGCTTAAGAAATTAATTGCAGGAATTCATAAAAAACGAACTGATTTAAAGCAGATGCAGCATGATGTTGATGATCTTCTACAGGATTTAGAACGAATTGAAGAGAGTTTTTTTGAGAGCTTAGCGGAGTTGGGGGGTAGTCATTGATTATAAATTTATTTTGTCTTCTTTTAGACTAATTTCTTTCTCTTAAAAGAGATAGATTATACCATCTCTAAGGGGAATATTTACCACTGCGTGAAATGTGTAAGTCATTTAAAGAAATAGAGTGTTTGAAAAAGCTGCAAAGGTATTTTCGCAGTATATTATTCTTGATAAGAAAAAACTATTTTTCATAAAGAAAGTAAAAACAATGACAGTTTCTCCTATGAGTGTTTTTCAATCTATATTGTCACGAAAGTCAATTCGCGCTTTTACTGATCAGCCAGTTAGTTTGGAAACAATCAAAGAAATCTTAAAACTTGCAGCACGTGCACCATCTGGAACAAATATTCAGCCATGGCAAGTAATTGTGCTTACAGGAAGTGTATTACAGAAAGTAGGGCAAGAGCTTTCACAACTTGTGCTTTCAGGTGTAAAAGGAGAGCGTGAATATAGTTATTATCCACGTCAGTGGCGTGAGCCTTATATTTCAAGGCGTCGAAAAGTTGGTTTGGATCTTTATCAGAGTCTTGGAATTCAAAAAGGTGATGAAGAAAAAATACTTCATCAAAAGGCGCGAAATTTTTTATTTTTTGATGCACCTGTAGGACTCTTATTTACAATGGATCACGACATGGAAATGGGGAGTTGGCTTGATTTGGGTATGTTTATGCAGACCATTATGTTAGCTGCACGTGGATTTGGATTAGATACCTGTCCTCAAGCTGCTTTTGCTGATTATCATAAACAGATTCGTACGCTTTTATCTATTCCTTCTGATCGCCATATTATCTGTGGTATGGCACTTGGTTATCGCGATATGAGTGCTCCAGAAAACAATTTTGAGACAGAACGAGAATCGTTAGAAAAATTTGTACGTTTCATTGAAACATACCCATAAAATATTTTATACAATTAAGCATATGTTTTGAAGAACTTAGTGCATTATGAAAAATATTTCCGATAAGATTTCTCATCCTTATTGAATTTTAATATTGCATATTAACACTTATTTTACTACGTTTGGAACATTGGGAGTGGTGACTCTAGGGGCATTGTCCGTTTTAAAGGTTGGCTAATGGAAAACACTATAGAAAGAAAGTGTTGGGTGGTAGCAAGACGAGCGACATTCGTGTTTATTGTTGTCATTTTTTTAGTTTATCTCGCAATTTGATTTTAAACGGAAGAAACGTTATGAAAAAGCATATATGCTCAAGCTGTACTATAGTTTAAGGTGATACGTGTTTCTATCTGTTTTTGAACTTTTTAAAATTGGGATTGGTCCTTCTAGCTCACATACGATGGGACCAATGACAGCTGCTAATATGTTTTTGCAAAAGATAGGAGATTTTTCTCAGTCGTCTGATGTTCAAGTTTCTCGTATACGTGTTTATCTTTATGGTTCTTTAGCTTTCACGGGTATTGGTCATGCAACAGATAGAGCTATCATATTAGGACTTTTAGGAGAAAAAGCTTCTACTGTTGATCCTGATAGCATGGGGTTTTTGTTAGAAAAAGTTATACGTGAAAAAAAAGTGCAACCAGAAGGTCATCCCGCTTATCAGTTTGATGTGCAACGTGATCTTATTTTTGAACGAAAGCAAATCCTCCCTGGACATACAAATGGACTAGCCTTTGAAGGACTTGATACTGATGGGAATGTTCTGTTGCGGCAGATTTATTATTCTATCGGTGGTGGCTTTGTTGTGACTGAGGATGAATTAAGCCATATGAATGATAATATACAACCAGAAGCATTTGAGGTACCATATCCATTCGATTCTGCTTGTACAATGTTATCAATGGCAGAAAAATCAGGACTTTCAATTGCTGAAATGAAGCGCTTAAATGAAGAAACAAAGATAGAGCGTTCTTCTCTTGATGTAGGGCTTGATGAAATTTTTTCAGCGATGACAAATTGCATTGATAGAGGTCTTTCACAAGAAGGTGAGTTGCCTGGTGGATTGCGTGTTTTAAGGCGCGCTAAAAAGCTGCATGAAACGCTTTTGGAAAAACAAAAGAAAAATTACAATTATCCACTTTGGGCAAATGATTGGCTTTCGGTATATGCTATAGCAGTCAATGAGGAAAATGCAGCAGGTGGTCGTGTTGTTACAGCACCAACAAATGGAGCAGCCGGTGTCGTCCCAGCCGTTTTGCGTTATTATCTTCAGTTTAATGATGATTCAGATCGAGAGGGAATACATAATTTTCTATTAACGGCAGCAGCTATAGGTGGTGTTATTAAACATAATGCCTCTATTTCTGGTGCAGAAGTTGGGTGTCAAGGTGAAGTTGGAACGGCATCTTCAATGGCCGCAGCAGGGTTGACCGCAGCGTTAGGTGGAACACCAGCTCAAATTGAAAATGCGGCAGAAATTGCGCTTGAACATCACTTGGGAATGACATGTGATCCTGTTGCTGGTCTTGTACAAGTGCCTTGTATTGAGCGTAATGCAATGGGAGCTGTTAAGGCGGTAACGGCTTCTTCTCTTGCATTATATGGTAATGGAGATCATTTTGTTTCTCTTGATGCTTGTATAGAAACAATGCGCCAGACTGGTCATGATATGAGTGAACGCTATAAAGAGACAAGTAAAGGTGGTCTTGCAGTCAATGCGATATCTTGTTAAGAGCTGGAACATTTTTCAATCCATAACTGGACTTTTTGGAGAGAGATCGTATTTCCTAATAAAGCTTATGTTTTTTGTTCCTTATAAATCAAAATTCCACTTTAATGCAGCAGTAGTTTGAAATAAATCTGAGATGATTCAGTGTTTTCTTAACGAATAATAGGTGTTGCATGCAAGCTTGGAGGGGAGAGTGTTGTACATCTGTTTGATTTGTCTCTAAAGTGGGGAAAAAGTGTAATTTGGAAAAAATAAGAAAGCGTAAAGTAAAATTAGTGATCAATCTGCCATTATTTTTAGCTGGGTTTTATGGCTTTAAAAAGTTTCCATAGCCATATATCTTTTAAGTAATGGAAGATTATGCCTGAGTATCCAAGGAAAATTTGTTTTAAGTCTGAATAATTATGATGAAGAAAGTAGAGTTTTAAAGGTTTTAATTTTTTAAAAGTGAAGTTTTTTCTACCTAGTATGGTAAAAAATGCCTTGAAAAAAAACACTAATTTACACTAATTAAGAGATATATTGTAAATATCTTTTTTATTTATAAATTTTGTACCGACAAAAAAATTAAAATAAATAATAACGTATACATTAGGAAATATTTATAAAAATTCTCATGAGAATAGAATGCACACGATAGAACATTATCGTGTTACGCGTTCATGAGTTCGTTTTAAAAAAATATCTCTCAGGGCCCCCCAAGCTCATTTCGCGATGGCACCTGTGAATGATATAACGGTAAATCCATTGAGCTGTCTCTATCTTTATGCTTAATAAAAAGAAGTACGCTGGTACGGTTACACACTTTACCAGAGCCCCCTCTGTACAGAGGGACTAAAGCACTTGGCATTTGAAACGGTTCATTATAGGCATTTTTAGTCTTTTTGGTACAGTTTCACGCTACACACTAATCTCGCTCATAACATGCAAGAGACGGTTTTGATTGATTCAACATAAACAGATTTTAAATGAGAGAATCTTACGATATTCGAGATTCTCATCTAACATACAAAATAATTAATTATCTTTATAAATCAGTATCTTGCATATGAATAATATAATGTAAGTTTTCTATGAATGGTATAAAATCTATAGAGTATTAGCATCTTTATTTATAAAGGGAGAAAACCAGCACTATCATCCTTTTTTTCAACTTTCAATGTTACAAAAGATCCTAGTACTTGAAATGATTCATAAGGGATACTTTGATTCCTTTTGTAAATGCTTTATATGTCAATTTTGCTCGTGATGAGCAAGCGAGCGATTTTGACTGATTCAATATAAGAAGTAAAATAAGAGTATTTTACGAAAATCTCTTGTTCAATATGCAAAAAATAAATTATAATTATAAATTAAAATCTTATGGAAATCGTTATCATAATATTTAATCTGATAATTTGTTTACGTTTTTTCATCGATAGTATTTGTATTTTCCAATTTGCTGTGCCTGTTGACATAAATACAAGTAAGAGGAGTGAGATTGTTTTTTTACAGCGTTTATGTTGTATAGGGAGCGTTATTAAGAGGGACTTTCTTTATTGAACTTTTACAATAATCCCTCAAATGAGAAGCTTTCATCTAATGAAGCTATTCATTTTTTCCAGAAAGATATCAAGGATAATTTTTTATATTAAATCCAAAAATGGAAAAATATTGGGTATTTTTATGTCCTTAACAATGTTTTTATTGAAAGCTTAGAGATATTGGATAGTTGGAAAAGCTGTCAGAAAAATTCAACAATTTAAGAAAAAAGTATGTTTATCAAAAGGTTTTCTAAGGCTTTAGATAATGGTTAATAATAAAATAATTTTTTAGAGAGGATCTGTAGAATTAAATATTTGTTGCTCCTAAACGAATTTTAATAGGCACATTACCAGTTTGGCTCGCAACGCGTAAATGAATGCGTACAGGAGGCATTATGAGACGACGGTTGCGCATTGTTTGGCAAATGAGAAGGTTAACAAGAGACTGTGTATCTAATGCAGTCGAATTATATTTTAAACCAGTAAGTTTTGCGGCAGCATCGTGAAGAGAACGCAATGAAAGGAGGGATGATTGCTTCAATAAAACTTCTTTTTTATGGAATGAAGCAAAAGCATTATCTGTCATAATACTATCCTTAATGCAGAATTCAAAAATTTTTAGTAGGCTACAGTATAGCAGTTAAAATTTGCTTTCTTTAATGTAGAACAAGCATCAAATGCAGCTTTTTTTGATTGAAACCCTGTAAAGCGCGCTCGGTAATAACGCTGCCCATTTTTTTCAAACAGTTGCATATGTGAAGATGCGTTCTTTAAAGTGGAAAAAGCTGTATTTTTTGCTTTTAAAAGTAGAGTTTTTGCTTGTTCTTCACTAGGAAGAGAACCAATTTGGATAGCCCATCCGGCATTTTCGGACAAAGAGACTGTTACAATTTTATGAGTCTCAGCCGGTATAGTTTTTTGAGGATTCGGTATTGGTATAATTACCTTATTGACAGCCGTTATTGCGATATTGGAGTTTTTAGGTTGTTCTGAAAATGCTGTCAACATAGTCGAAATTTCATCGTCAAAATTACTTGAATCAGCTTTAATGGTCGGTATAGGAGTATTGGCCCCAGTGGGTAAGTGATAGCGTACAGAAGCTATTAAACGTTCACCACTTTTCATTTGGCTTGCTTTGGGCAAATATTGATTCAATAAGCTAGCCATATGCTCGTCACGTGCAGTAGATGATTTACCTCCCATAACAACAGCGACAATAGAGCGCCCCTCAAGACGCATCGAAGTTGCTAAATTAGAACCTGACATTTGTGTGTAGCCTGTTTTAATTCCATCGACACCTTTCATTATTTTAACAAGTTTATTGTGGCTGTTAATTTTATGTCCACGGAAATTAAAACTTTTTGTTTTGAACAATTTATATTGTTTGGGAAAATGTTTACGTAAAGCTAATGACAAAGTCGCTATATCTCGTGCTGTAGAATAATTGTGCATATCCGGAAGTCCTGAAGCATTTGCAAAATGTGTATGTTTCATGCCAAGTTTACGAGCTTTTACGGTCATCATTTGAGCGAATTTTTTTTCACTACCTCCAAGATATTCTGCAATGGCAGCAGCAACATCATTTGCGGATCTTGTAATGAGTGCTTTAGCTGCTGATTCTGCAGAAATTGTTTGGCCTGCTTTAAATCCAATTTTTGTCGGTGGACGCATTGCTGCATAATGTGAAACAGGAATTGGTGTATTTGGTGTCACACGACGCATCTGCATAGCTTCAAAGAGTAAGTACAATGTCATCATTTTTGTTAAAGAAGCAGGATAACGTTTCAGTGTTGCATTGGCTTGAAATAGAGTTTTTCCCGTAGTAGCATCTATAACAATAGCCGCATACTTATCAGGATAGGCGCCTTGAGGTGTGGCGGATGCCCAACAGTAAGAAAAAGCTAACATAACAAAAGAAATTGCTATTGTTTTACAGTAGCGCATAATTTTTTGATAATTAATATACACTTGCAGTATCCTATTTCTCCATTTATCCTAAAAAACTTCTATAAAGCTTCCTTTTCTGTAATTTATTGATGCAGTTTAGACGAATGGTATTACTAATTTGTTTACAGAAGTTATTTTATGAGTGAGTGATTGAAGTCTAACCATAGAGGGAAATTTTTTTCTAATACAAACAGGTATTGCAATAGTTACGAAAGAATTTAAAATTAATAAAAATGTGCTGCATGGAAAACGATAATGGGACAGATGCTCATAATAAACTCTATAGCTCATATTATGCATAATGAAAAGGGCAAGAATTGGGATGAAGGTAGGCATGGTGCGGTTATAATGCCTAAGGCTAGAGAAAAACTCGAAAAACCTAAATTATGTCGAGTTTTTTTGCTTAATGATGATTACACACCTATGGATTTTGTTGTTTTCGTTTTGAAGAACTTTTTTAAAAAAAGTTTCGAAGAGGCAACGCGGATAATGTTAAATGTTCATCACAATGGGATAGGAGAATGTGGGACTTACACTTATGAAGTCGCTGAAATGAAAATATTACAAGTGAGAGAATGTGCGCGTCAAAATGAACATCCGTTACAATGTGTAATGGAATGGAAGTGAGGAGCTATGCCATCTTTTACACCTAGTCTTGAAGAGGTTTTACATCGTGCATTAACAATTGCTACTCAAGCACGGCATGAATATGCAACATTAGAGCATCTTCTACTTGCGCTGTTAGATGATGCCGATGCAAATTCCGTTATTCAGGCTTGCCAAGTAGATGTGGAGGAATTGCGAGAGCGCTTAACCAATTATCTTCGCTCAGAGTTAGATGAACAGATTAGAGCTGATGAGGATACAAAGCCTACAGCTTTTTTCCAGCGTGTTATCCAACGTGCGGTGATTCATGCACAATCGGCTGGAAAAGATGAAGTGTCGGGGGCAAATGTTCTTGTTGCAATTTTTTCTGAACGTGAAAGCCATGCAGCATATTTTCTTCAAGAGATGGGAATGACACGCTATGATGCTGTACGTTTTATTTCACAGGGTGTCACGCGTGATGATGGGTTATCCATGTTACTTGAAGGACTTGAAGAGCAATTAGATCAGCAGATTTCGGATAATGGTGAAAGAGGAACAAGTGCTTTAACGAATTATTGTGTTGATCTCAATTGTAAAGCACGTAATGGAAAAATTGATTTATTAATTGGCCGTGAAATAGAAATTTCACGCATGATTCAGATTTTATGTCGAAGGTCGAAAAACAATCCGCTTTTGGTTGGTGATCCTGGAGTGGGGAAAACCGCTATAATTGAGGGATTGGCAAAACGCATTGTTGATGGGCAAGTACCTGAAGTTTTATCAAATGCAACAATATTTTCTCTTGATATGGGGGGACTTGTTGCAGGTACACGTTATCGCGGTGATTTTGAAGAACGCTTAAAGCAAGTTATTAAAGAGTTTGAGCTGTATCCAGATGCTATTTTATTTATTGATGAAATTCATACCTTAATTGGAGCAGGAGCGACATTAGGGGGAAATATGGATGCAGCAAATCTTTTGAAACCTGTGTTATCTTCTGGAACTATGCGATGTATTGGTTCGACGACTTACAGAGAATATCGCAAATTCTTTGAACAAGATCGTGCTTTAGAGCGTCGTTTTCAGAAGATTGATATTAATGAACCTTCTGTTACAGATGCGATTAAGATTTTGCAAGGGATGAAGCCTTACTTTGAAGATTTTCATCAGATTAAATATACAGATCAGGCGATGAAGGCATCTGTAGAATTATCTTCACGTTATATAATTGATCGTAGGTTACCTGACAAAGCAATTGATATTATTGATGAAAGTGGCGCAGCGCAAAAGCTTTTGCCACAAAAACAACGCAAGAAGAGTATAGGTGTTAAAGAAATTGAAGCGACTGTTGCTACAATTGCAAGAATTCCATCAAAAACAGTTTCCCGGAATGATCAGAAGATACTGAGTAAGCTTGAAAGAGAACTCAAACATGTTGTTTATGGTCAAGATCAGGCAATTTCCGTCTTAGTTTCATCCATAAAATTGGCGCGAGCAGGTTTACGCGAACCGGATAAACCAATAGGAAGTTATTTATTTTCAGGACCAACAGGTGTAGGAAAAACTGAAGTTGCAAAACAGCTTGCATCATCTTTAGGCATTGAATTATTGCGTTTTGATATGTCAGAATATATGGAACGGCATACGGTAGCACGTTTAATCGGAGCACCTCCAGGTTATATAGGGTTTGATCAAGGAGGTCTCCTTACAGATGCGGTTGATCAGAAACCTCACGCAGTTCTATTGCTAGATGAGATTGAGAAAGCGCATCCAGAGTTATTTAATATTTTATTGCAGGTAATGGATTATGGTAGATTAACAGACCATAATGGTAAGAAAATTGATTTCCGCAATGTTATTTTGATTATGACAACCAATGCTGGTGCTTCAGATATGGCAAAATCAGCTATTGGATTTGGGAAAGTACATCGTGATGGTGAGGATATAGAAGCAATCAATCGGTTATTTACACCAGAATTTCGTAATCGGTTAGATGCAATTATTCCGTTTGCACCGTTATCTCATTTAATCATCAATCAGATAGTGCAAAAATTTATTTTTCAGCTTGAAGCACAATTAGCTGATCGGGGAATTTGTTTTGAATTAAGCCCTTCTGCAACTTTATGGCTTTCTAATAAAGGATATGATTCTCAGATGGGAGCACGCCCATTAGGGCGTGTTATACAAGAATATATTAAAAAGCCATTAGCTGATGAAATTTTATTTGGAAAGTTACGCAATGGTGGGACCGTTCGCGTATTGACACAAAAATCAAATGGTAAAAAAGAAAGCTTACAGTTAGAAATTTCATCTTCCGATATATCTGTAAGTTCAAAGAAAAGTAAAATGGAAAACTTTACAAAAAAACGTGTAGGAAAAAAAAGCACAACAACTTAAGAGTGTGTTATAAAGCTGAACGGATTTTTTTTGCATTCTCTTCAAGTATTTCTGGAGACGTTATCATATCATTATGAGGAGTAAGCTCTATTCCCTCCATACGTGGTATAATATGAAAATGAAGGTGATAGACGGTTTGTTGACTAGCTGCTTCATTAAATTGCATGACAGTTATGCCATCTGCTTGAAAGGCTTTTTTGACAGCATTTGCAATTTTTTGAACAGCTTTAATAACAGGAAATAATGTTTCAGGATCTGCATCAAGTAAGTTTCTAGAGCCTTTTTTAGGAATGACCAGCGTATGACCTGGTGCCTGTGGCATGATATCCATAAATCCAATAACATCATCATCTTCGTAGACACGAACAGAAGGGATTTCATTGCGAATCAATTTAGCAAAAATATTGTTATTGTCATAAGCTTGTTTCATACAAATATTTCCTTTTATCGTAAGTTTAAGATTCTAATTTAAAAACGAAAAAATGCAAGGTTTATCAGAGTGTAAGACAAAGAAGTATTTTGACTTCAGTTATATTTAGGATAATGCACTGTCTTAATGAAGGTTTAGATTTCTATGATGGCTTCAACTTCTACAGGAACATCCATAGGAAGAGAGGCAACACCAATAGCAGAACGGGCGTGTTTTCCAATTTCACCAAGGATATTGACGAATAAATTAGAAGCTCCATTGGCAACAAAAGGAATATCGGTAAAATGAGAATCTACAGCCACAAAAACAGTAATTTTGACCACACGTTTTATTTTATTTAAGTCACCCAGAGTTGCCTTGAGTTGCGCGAGAATATTGAGAGCGCAAGCTTCAGATGCTTTTTGGGCTTGTTCGGTATTCACAGTTGCACCAACTTTACCGATGGCTATTGGTTTTCCATTAATAAGAGGGAGTTGTCCAGAAATAAAGAGTTGATTGCCACTTTGTGAAGTGGTGATGTAATTGGCAAGGGGGGAGATTACTTCAGGAAGAGTGATTCCAAATTTTTCTAAGTTTTTTTCAATCATATTGGTCATAATTTTAACTCCATAGCTGCTCTATAATATATTCATTGCATAATCTATTTTTTGATTTAAGAAAATGTGTGGTTAATTGAGAAATTAACCTTTTTTGCCTTATTGTATGATGTTATGCAACGGGGATAAAGTTCGGAAGTTGGGAATGATTAGATCATTATTTATAATAATTTTATATATTGTTTTTTTATGTACCGCGAGAGCTGAAGAGCCCATTTTTATTGTGCCTCATCGAGCAATTTATGATTTTCATCTCGATAGTGTTTCTCATGAAATGACAATTTCTGCGATGTCAGGACGAATGGTTTACGAGCTTACTGGTTCGGCATGCCAAGGCTATAGCACACGTTTTCGTTTCATTAGCCGTGTTCACATTGAAGATATGCCAGTACGTTTGACGGATCAACAGACGACGAGTTATGAAACAGGAGACAGCCGTACATTTCGTTTTAATATTACAGATCAAGAGGGAGAAGAGGTTGTGCATCGTGCCGAGGGGGTTGCGGAGCGTACGCAAGATGGTATCACAGTTACCTTAAAAAAGCCAAAGGAAAAAGAGTATAAGCTTGCAATGGCTGAATTTCCAATGATGCAACTAAAAAATATTATCCGCCATGCAAAAGCAGGAGATCATTTTTACAATGTTACTGTATTTGATGGGACAAATAAAGCAGATAAAGTTATAAAAGAAAGTATCGTCATAGGGGAAAAGAAGACGCTTTTATCTGATAGCGAAACGGAAAAAGTAAGAAAATTGGATGAAGAAGAATATTGGCCTGTTACAATTTCTTATTTTGATGATGGAGAAAATAAAGATGGTTTGCCGGTTTATCGTAGCAGTTTTCTCTTACATGAGAATGGTGTCATGCGTGATCTTCATATAGATTATGGAACTTTTTCAGTGCGTGCAAAATTGAACAGTCTCGAATTCTTGGAACTTGGAAAAGATCTTAATCAATGTGAAAATGCAAATATTAAATGATTAAAGAAAATAACTTGAAAAAGAATCAAATATTAGTATGTTTGCGCTATTCCACACGCGGTGTCTGGGTGTTTGCAAATGATCTGTGAGAAACTTCTAGCAAGCATCCGCCGGTAGCAGGTCTTCCTGCTTTTTCCGCGGAGGTTGAACCGGAAAGGATAAGATTTATGGCACTACCCGATTTTACTATGCACCAGCTTTTAGAAGCCGGTGTGCATTTTGGTCACCAGACTCATCGCTGGAATCCCAAAATGACTCCCTATATTTATGGTCAGCGTAATAATATCCATATTATTGACCTTGCTCAGACCGTTCCACTTTTACACCAAGCACTTAAACTTGTTTCAGATACTGTAGCGCGTGGTGGTCGTATTCTCTTTGTTGGTACGAAACGGCAAGCATCTGACATTATCGCAGATGCGGCGAATCGTTCTGCTCAGTATTACGTTAATGCACGTTGGCTTGGCGGCATGCTCACAAACTGGAAAACGATTTCCAATTCGATCTATCGCTTGCGGAAGCTTGATAAAATTCTTGCTGCTGAAGCGCAAGGCTTTACTAAAAAGGAACGTTTAAATCTTGAACGTGATCGTGAAAAGCTTAATCGTGCGCTTGGTGGTATTAAAGATATGGGTTCTGTTCCAGATCTTATCTTCGTTATCGATACGAATAAAGAAAATATTGCACTCCAAGAAGCAAAACGTTTAGGTATTCCAGTGATTGCTATTATTGATACCAATTGTGATCCCGATGACGTAACACATCCAATACCAGGTAATGACGATGCTTCACGTGCAATTTCTCTTTATTGCGATCTTTTTGCCCGTGCTGCTCTTGATGGTATTGCACGCCAGCAAGGAGCAATGGGTATCGATTTAGGAGCTCAAGTTGATGCACCTGTGGAGCCTATTTTGGAAGAAAATGCAGTTTCAGAAGTTTCTGAATAATATAAAATGCCTAATTAAGGTACTTTTATTGTCTAAAGAAGAAGTTATAGGCGTGCAGAGGGGTTTTGCACGCTTTCACTGTTACAAAATAAAGAGGCAAATATGAGCATTACTGCTGCACAAGTAAAAGAACTTCGAGAACTATCTGGCGCTGGTATGATGGACTGTAAAGCCGCCCTAGCAGAGACCAACGGTGATATGGAAGCTGCTGTTGATTGGCTTCGTAAAAAAGGAATAGCTAAAGCAGATAAAAAGGCTGGTCGTACAGCAGCTGAGGGATTAATCGGAGTCGTATCAAAAGATTCACATGCAGTTTTGGTTGAGATTAATTCTGAAACAGATTTTGTTGCACGCAATGATGGATTCCAAGACATCGTGCGTAAAGTAGCAACTGCTGCCTTAGATACATCAGGGGATGTTGAATCTGTTTCTGTTTCTCTTTATCCAGGCTCTGAGAAGACTGTAGAGCTTACGATTAAAGATGCAATTGGTACAATTGGCGAAAATATGACATTTCGTCGTTCCGCTAAATTGTCTGTTGAGAATGGTGTTGTTGCGACTTATATACACAATAGTGTGGCTGATGGGCTTGGAAAACTTGGTGTTTTGGTTGCGATTGAAACAACAGGAAATAAAGAGGCTGCTCTTGCTTTTGGTCGGCAGGTCGCGATGCATATTGCGGCAACCAATCCATTAGCACTTACAGCACAAGATGTTGATGCTGCTGCTGTTGAACGAGAAAAAGCAATTTTTTCAGATCAAGCACGTCAGTCTGGAAAACCTGAAAATATCATTGAAAAAATGGTAGAAGGACGTATGCGTAAGTTTTTTGAAGAGGTTGTTTTGCTTTCTCAAGCTTTTGTTATGAATCCTGATATAACTGTTGAGGCCGCTTTAAAGGATGCTGAGAAATCAATTGGTGCTCCAGCAAAAATTACAGGCTTTATTCGTTTTGCATTAGGTGAAGGTGTGGAAAAAGAGGAGTCTGATTTTGCTGCAGAGGTTGCTGCTGCTGTAAAAGGCTAGTTATTGCAAACTCTTGATCAGAGATTTAAAGTCATATCATTGGTTGTAGAATCTCTGAGGGGAACAATGTAATTGTTGAGAGGGCGTCACGTGAAAAAAGTGGTGCCCTTCGTGATGTCAAAAGCAAAAAGTAAATGGGCTTTTGGGGAGATTATTAATGGCATTAGCACTTCCGTATAAACGTATTCTTTTAAAGGCTTCTGGTGAAGCTCTTATGGGAGGGCAGAATTTTGGCATTGATGTTTCTGTTGTAGACCGTATTGCCGCTGATATTGCAGAAGTGCGCACAATGGGGATAGAAGTTGCGGTTGTTATCGGTGGGGGAAATATTTTTCGTGGCGTTGCTGTTGCTTCGCATGGTGGGGACCGAGTGACAGGTGATCATATGGGAATGCTTGCAACTGCTATTAACTCTTTAGCATTGCGAACATCTTTGACAAAATTAGGGGTTGAAACTGTTGTACTCTCTGCGATTGCTATGCCACAAATTTGTGAAAGTTTCTCGCAACGTAAAGCAATAGCTTATATGAATCAGGGAAAAGTTGTTATTTTTGCAGGTGGTACAGGAAATCCATTTTTTACCACTGATTCTGCTGCTACTTTACGTGCAGCAGAAATTGGTGCGGATGTCCTTCTTAAAGGAACACAAGTTGATGGTATTTATTCAGCAGATCCAAAAATAGACCCTACGGCTAAGCGTTTTGACCAATTAACACATGTTGAAGTTTTGCAATGGGGATTATCTGTTATGGATTCAACGGCGGTCACTTTAGCACGTGAGAACAATGTACCGATTATTGTGTACTCCATTCATGAAAAAGGCGGTTTGGTTAAGGTCTTGAATGGAACAGGACGCTTTACAATAGTATCGGAATAAGGGTAAGCTTCAAAGGACAATTGAAGGAGACAGAAATATGAATGTTACATCAATTATGGATGATCTGAAACGTCGCATGGATGGTGCCATTACGGCTTTTAAACATGAATTAGGTGGTTTGCGGACTGGACGTGCATCGGCCAGTTTATTAGAACCGTTGACCGTTGAATCTTATGGTTCTGTTGTGCATATAAATCAGGTTGCTAATATTTCTGTTCCCGAACCTCGGATGCTTTCTGTTTCTGTATGGGATAAAACGATGGTCGGAGCTGTAGAGCGCGCTATTCGCGATTCTGGTCTTGGTTTAAATCCCATAACTGATGGTACGAATCTACGTATTCCTTTGCCTGAGTTGAATGAAGAGCGCCGTAAAGAACTTGTAAAAATTGCGCATCACTATGCAGAGCAAGCGCGTGTTGCTACACGTCATGTTCGTCGGGATGGTCTGGACAATTTGAAAAAGTTAGAAAAAGATGGTGAAATTGGACAAGATGAAGCCCGTAGTTCGTCTGAAAAAGTTCAAAAACTCACGGATGAAACTATTGCTGATATTGATAAAATTTTAGCCGTAAAAGAATCTGAAATTATGCACGTTTAAGACGATTTTGTCACTAGAAAAAGGATATTTATTCCCAGCCTGTAAATTGTTTCTAGGGATAATAGGAGGGGTGGTGTGTTCTGTGATAGCAAGGTATGATGCAGGAAGGTATTCTATCATTTTGATATGGGAGAGACTGATTTGAAAGGGCAGATGTTTAAATTTTTTAATCTGCGTGGTAAATCATGCCCTTTGCTGGAAGACACTATTTAACAGCATAGTGTGGGCTTTTAGTTGAGTACGTCTTTGTTAAACTGCATAATGAAAGCATTATTAGAAATTATTCAAATATTCTAAGATGAAGGTTGGGGAAAGAATATAATGCAAAAAAACAAGTCTAACCTTTCTCTCATTTCTCATTATAAAACATGTGAGTATAATTGATCAAGCAGATGTTATGTGGCGTAATTCATTTTTTAATGACGAATAGTTGATAGAAAAGTGTTTTTATACGAAACCTATATTAGTTAATTTGTATGGCGCAGAGGTAACTGCTTTTTCATTTTATATTTGAGAAAATATTAAAAAAATATTTTATAATTTTGACGGAGATTTTTGAAGCTGTTTTCATTGATTATTAGTTTCATAAGCGCTATCTTAGTAGACTGAATTATTTATGATAAATTATAAGAGAAATTATACAGGTATGAGATAAAAATACTGCGTAGGGGAGTTTTTCTTGCGTTAATTTTAGAGCTTGTATTTTCTATTTTTATTGTTTGGATGTTGTTTTGTCTAATTTGGTTTATCGTATTCTGACAGCTTTTGTTTTTGGCATTATTGCGTTGTATCTAACATGGTTGGGAGGAAACTTCTTTTTTTTATTTGTATGGTGTATTGGCGGTTTTGTTCTTTATGAGTGGATGAGTATTACTAAAGAGAAATGGTGTATTTTACAAAAAATATTAGCAAGTATCTTTTATTTAATCTTTGGCTTTTTTTTAGTATTGAGTGTATCTGCTTCATTGATTTTTTGTGTTTTAATCGTTTTAGCTACAGTGTTAGCTATTATATCTATAAAAAAGAGTGGTTGGGTTTTTTGTGGTTTTTTATATGCATCTTTTCCTGTTGTTGCTTTATGCTTTCTACGGGATCATGAAATGTTGGGGTTCCAAGTTGTTATTTTCTTATTTACGATAGTGTGGGGAACAGATATTGGTGGTTATTTTATCGGACGTGCATTAGGGGGCCCTAAATTAGCACCACAATTTTCTCCTAATAAAACATGGTCAGGAGCACTTGGTGGTACATTTGTCGGAGTTTTCGGTGGTATATGGGTTGCTTTTGGATTTTTTGATATAAATTTAGCCAGTTTTTTTGTGCCACTCCTTACACTTGTTTTGTCAATTGTTTCACAATTGAGTGATTTAGGGCAATCATGGCTCAAAAGACGGTTTTCTGTTAAAGATTCTAGTTCTTTATTGCCTGGACATGGTGGTTTTATGGATCGTATAGATGGATTGGTAGGGGCAGCTTTTCTTCTTTATTTAATTGGTTCATTTATGTCTGATATGGATGCGCCTTTTAATCTTTTTAGTATGATCTAATTGGGAGAAGATAGTTTGGAACTTTTAAATCATATCGTCACTATGGGTGATTTTCTTTTAAGAAGTTTGAGTATTCTTTTCATCATTATGATTATCATTTTTGTGCACGAATTTGGGCACTATCTCATTGGTCGGTGGTGTGGTATTAAGGCGTTAATTTTTTCGCTTGGATTTGGACCAGAAATAGCGAGTTATACAGATAAGCATGGCACGAAGTGGCGTTTAGCACTTATCCCCTTAGGAGGTTATGTAAAATTTGTTGGGGATGAGGAAAAAATCGATACGGAATCATCCCAATCATCTCTGATTGTTGATGGTTCATTTGCTAGTGCGCATGCTTGGAAAAAAGCAGCAACTGTTTTTGCCGGTCCTTTCTTCAATGCCCTTTTTACTGTTGTTATTCTAACATTTTTTTTCTTTATCTATGGTCGTGTAGCCATTGAGCCCGTTGTTGGTTCTTTGGTAAAAGATAGCCCTGCTCTTCAATCCGGTTTGGAATTAGGTGATCGTTTTGTTGAAATGGATGGACGACGGGTTGAAAGCTTTGAAGATTTGATGAATTATGTAGCTTTTCACGGAAGAGAACCCATAGAGTTTAAAATAGAACGCATGGGGCGAGTCTTTACAACGATGATTACCCCGAAAGTCGTTGAGCGAGATGATGGATTTGGTAATCGAACACGAAGTGCTATGATAGGTGTAGGTGTTCCTGTTGATTTAAATAATCCTGCACGTTTAGATCCAACTTATATAAAACATATTCGCTATGGTTTTGTAACAGCTGTAAGAAAAGCGTCAGATCGTACTGTGTTTATCGCCACTCAAACCGTTCTTTTTATGAGTCGTTTAATAGGAGGCAAAGAGGATCGTTGTCGGCTAAGTGGACCTTCTAAAACCGTTAAAATTGCTTGGAAAGTGAGCGAGACAGGTTTTATCTCTTTGTTGAATTTGGCAGCTTTTCTTTCAATAAGTGTTGGGCTTATTAACCTTTTTCCGATTCTACCGCTTGACGGTGGGCATCTTTTATTGCATGTCATTGAGGTCATTACTGGGAGGAAAATATCTGCTAAAATTCAGGGAATCGTTTTTCGTTTAGGTTTTTCCATTCTTCTCCTTTTTATGATTTTTGTCTTTTTTAATGATTATTTTTGTTGGTTTAGCTAATTAAATTATGGAAAACGCTTTATAAATTAAGTAATAATAGCAAAAACAAATTGAAGGTTGTTTACCATGTCTACAAAATGTTGTGGCGTTGTACATTATAATGAGTAATTAAGGAATGAAAAGTCTCGCTGTAAAAAGGTTGTTATGGCAGTTAGCTTTTAAGGCATCATGTCCAAGGAACGAGAGTAAGGTAAAAAAGCCAATGACTACGAATTCAAAGTTTTTAAATGCAGCATCTGTATTGGTGTTAAAGATGGGGATGATTGCCCCAGCAACGGTTTTTATGTCAATTGCTGCGGTCGGAGAAATACAAGCGTCTGTAGTCCGCTCTATTGAGGTTCGTGGGAATAAGTTTGTAAGTTCTCAGGCGATTCGAGACAATATGGGGATTAAGGTTGGGCAAGGTGTTTCCAGTGGTGATGTTGATAGAGCTGTGAAGAACCTTTTCGAATTGGGTTTATTTTATGATGTTAAAATAAATCCGGTGGGTGATAAATTGGTTGTATTCGTAAAAGAATATGAGGTTGTCAATCAAATATTGTTTCAAGGAAATAAATCTTTTAAAGACCCAGATCTTAAGCGGTTTATTTCTTTAAAACCGAATGAGCCTTTTAATTCTGCTAAGCTTTCTGCTGATATAAATACAATTCGTGAGGCTTATAAAACTCTTGGTCGTAATAATATCACTGTTAACGTTCAAACGATTAACCTTGGAAAAGGGCGGGTTAATGTGGTATTTAATGTCGTTGAAGGGAAAAAAACAAAGATTGGTGATATCACTTTTAAGGGAAATAATGTCTTTGGAAGTCGCCGTTTGCGTGATGTGATTTCAACAAAAACTTCGGGAATTTTTTCGAAGTTGTTGGGAGGTGATGTTTACAGTGAAGAGCGCCTCGCTGTTGATGAAGAAGCTTTACGTCGCTTTTATTATAACCGTGGTTATGCAGATTTTCGTGTAGTTTCTTCTAAAGCAACTTTTGATGCAGCAAGCAATACGTATAAAATTTCTTTCGTTCTTGATGAGGGTGCGCTCTATAAAATTAGCGATATTCAGGTTGAAAGTGATGTTGATGGAATTGACGTTAAATCTGTGAAAAGGATACTTAAAACCCAGCCAGGTAATGTTTATAGTGCAGAAGATATTGAACAGTCTGTTGCAACTATTAATAACAAAGTTGCTGATTCGGGATATGCTTTTGCTAAAGTTGAACCGCGGGGAAATCGTAATTTAGCAAATCATACAATTTCAATTTTATATAATATTGAACAGGGAACACGTGCTTATATTCAACGTATTGATATACGTGGCAATGAGAAAACGCGTGATTACGTCATTCGCCGTGAGATTGATTTAAACGAAGGAGATGCTTACAATCAAACTTTATTACAGCGGGCAAAACGTCGTCTAGAAAGTTTAGGTTTCTTCAAAGCCGTTAATATTTCAATGGTTCCTACAGATCAATCTGACCAAGTTGTTTTGGTAATAGATGTCGTTGAAGCTTCAACAGGAGATCTCTCTCTTTCTGGAGGGTATACAACAGGGGGAACAAGTCCTGGTATGTCACTTGAAGTTTCTGTTACTGAACGTAATCTTGGGGGACGTGGTCAATATGTTCGTTTAGGGTTAGGTGCGGGGCAAGAAAAATCTCGTAATTATAATTTATCATTTGTTGATCCTTATTTCTTAGGGTATCGTTTATCTGCTGGTGTTGATGTTTTTCGTAGTACTTATCGTGCTGATAAAGCCTATGATGTACGGCAGACAGGTGGATCGCTGCGGTTTTCGTTACCTATTAATAATCAATTATCTGCTAATGTAGCTTATTCTTATGTGCAGGAAGAATATGATTTTGGCGGAGAGTATGATTTTGACAAAGAGAGTGACATAATAGAATTATATGGGAAATATTCTGGTGCGATTGTTCAAGCTGCAAAACACAGCCCTTGGAAACGTTCATCAATTAGTTATGGTTTCACCTATAATACGATTGATGATATGAGATCCCCCCATGATGGGTGGTACGTGCATCTGCTTCAGGAATATGCAGGGCTTGGTGGGAGTGCAAAGTTCTTGAAGACCACGGGTAAGGCGATGATGTACAAGACTCTTTCTGACCAGAAGGATATCGTTGGTTTGCTTTCCTTTGGGGGTGGTTATATCCACGGAATGGGCCGAGATGGTGTTCGTATTTTCGATATGTTTAAAGTAAATTCTGATATGATTCGAGGGTTCAAATATAATGGAATAGGTCCGCGTCAGGTTTCCAGTAAGGGTGAGGTTTATTTCTTGGGGGGAACGACATATATGAATGCGACTGCTGAAGTACAGTTCCCTATCCCTGTCGTGCCTGAAGGATTTGGGTTGCGCGGTGCTTTATTTGCGGATATTGCCACGCTTTATGGCAATAATTATAAAGCCGTTTTTAAGGGTGAACCGTCTGTTACCAATACCAAAAGTGCTTGGCGTTCATCTGCAGGTGTGAGTTTGATGTGGGATTCTCCGTTTGGTCCTTTGCGTTTTGATTATGCTTGGCCAATAACGAAGCAGGAAGGTGATCGTTTGCAACAATTGAACTTTGGTATTTCTACGAAGTTCTGATTTGAGCGATTTTAAGAAGGAAAAACTTGAAGAGAATAGCTTAAGCTGGGAGAGAAAGTGTTTTGATGGCGGATACATTTTTTTTTACGCCGTCCCGACGATTGACAGTTGCAAATGCTGCTGAGTTGACGGGTGCAAAGCTTCTTAATCCAGAGTTTTCTCATAAAGTTATCAATACTCTTTCTTCACTTGAGAGTGCTGTGGAAGGTTCGCTTGTTTTTGTAGAGCATCGGAAGTTTTCTGATGCTTTACTGGACAGTTCTGCTGTTGCTGTTTTGTGTACGAATGAGATTGTTTTTAAAGTTCCCGAAACTATGGCAATTTTGGTGACATCCACACCACAGCGTGACTTTGCTCAGATTGGTCGTATTTTGTTTCCAGATTCTGTCAAGCCAATGCCTTGGTTGGGGCAGAAGGGGATTTCATCGCATGCGCATATTCATCCAACGGCTAAGTTGGCACATGATGTGTGTATTGAAGCGGGAGCTGTTATTGGTAAAAATGTTGAGATTGGTGCAGGAACTCTTATTTCATCCACAGCTGTTATCGGTGAAAATTGCCGTATTGGATGTGACTGCTATATTGCTCCTAAGGTAACAGTTCAGTGTTCTATAATAGGTGATAAGGTTCAGCTTTATCCTGGTGTTTGCATTGGGCAAGATGGTTTTGGTTATGTTGGGGGCGTTTCTGGAATCGAGAAAATTCCACAGCTTGGTCGCGTTATTATTGAGGATGGTGTAGAAGTTGGTGCGAACACGACAATTGATCGTGGAACATTTCAAGATACTGTTATTGGTGAAGGAAGCAAGATTGATAATCTTGTACAAATTGCCCACAATGTAAAAATTGGCCGCTATTGTCTTATTGCCGCTCAATGTGGCATTGCGGGAAGTACATCTATAGGGGATATGTCTCAGCTTGGCGGAAGTGTGGGAGTAGCTGATCACATCATAATAGGTAAATCTGTTCAGATTGCTGCTCGTAGTGGTGTTATGAATGACATTCCGGATGGCGAAAAATGGGGAGGTAGTCCAGCGCGACCATTTAAACAATGGTTTCGTGAAGTAGCGGCATTGCGCAGTATGGGAAAAGTTAAAAAGGAGAAACGCTGATATGATCAGCAGTGAAAAAACTAAAAACTTAGAGGCTGTCGATATTGAAAAACTATTATCAATATTACCGCACCGTTATCCATTTTTATTAATTGATCGTATCGTTGATATTGATGGTGAACAAGAAGCGATTGGTATTAAAAATATAACGATTAACGAGCCACATTTTATGGGACATTTTCCCTCAAAGCCTGTTATGCCTGGAGTTTTGATTTTAGAAGCTATGGCACAAACGGCAGGAGCAATAGCACTTTTAAATTTAGGCAATAAGCAAACAAATTTAGTTTACCTTATGACGGTTGATAATGCGAAATTTCGTAAGCCGGTTATGCCTGGTGATCAGCTAAAAATCCATGTTCAGCTTTTGAAAAAAAGATCTGGTATGAGACGTTTTTCATGTGTTGCAAAAGTAGAAGATGTTCGCGTCGCTGAAGCAGAAATTGCTGCGATGATTGTCGAAGAAGCATAAACGATATTTGATGGGAATTAAAAAATGTCCGGTACGAAAATCCATCCAACTGCTCTTGTGGAGAAGGGAGCGCAGCTTGGTGAGAATGTACGCGTTGGACCATTTTGCCATATTAGTTCAGAGGCTGTTATTGGTGATGAATGTAGTTTGACAAGTCATGTTGTAATAATGGGAAAGACAACGTTAGGAGCCAAGAGTAAAGTATTTTCTCATGCCGTTTTGGGGGCAGATCCGCAAAATAATAAACATAAAGGAGGGGCTACAACTCTTTTTATTGGTAAGAATTGTACGATTCGTGAAGGTGTAACAATGCATAGGGGTTCCGATTCGAGTGTAGGAATGACAGTTGTTGGTGATAATTGCCAATTTTTTTGTTATGCGCATATCGCTCACGATTGTTATGTAGGCAATCATGTAACATTTGCCAATAACGCAATGATTGCTGGTCATGTTACTATTGGTGATTATGTGATTATTGGTGGTGGTGCTGCTGTTCATCAATTTGTTCGTGTTGGACATCATGCATTTATCGGCGGCGTATCTGCACTGGTTGGTGATCTGATACCTTATGGAACAGCTGTTGGTGTGCAGGCAAAACTTGCTGGACTCAATATTATTGGCATGAAGCGTGCAGGACTTGAGCGTCAAGATATTCATGCACTCCGTCATGCGGTTGCTATGCTTTTTGATCATAGCAAACCATTTAAAGAGCGTGTCAGTGATGTTGCTTCTTTCTATTCTTCTTCTCAGTCTGTTTCTGAAGTTGTTAATTTTATTAAAGAAGAAGGAAAGCGTTTTTATTGCACACCAAAATTTGAAGGTGTTAGAATAAAAGAACATAAGGATTAAAAATGCCTATTTGGGGAGCCAGAAGTTTTCTTTCCGGCCGTACTGCTATTATAGCAGGAAATGGTGTTCTACCGATTACTGTTGCGCAGACTCTTGAGAAGAATGGAGAAAATCCTTTTCTTGTGCTTTTGCATGGTGAGGCAGATTCTGTTCTTTATCGCTATGAGCATTGCGAGCTATCAATTGTAGAGTTAGCACGACTCGTTAAAATTTTAAAAGAGGCTGGTGTATATAATGTTGTTTTGGCAGGTGGTGTGAAAAAGCGTCCACTTCTTAAACAATTGCGACTGGACTGGACAACATTTTTAGCTCTTCCTAAGTTAATCGGAGCTTTGAAGAGGGGAGACGATGCGTTATTAAAAGCTTTTATACGGGTTATTGAAGCACACGGTTTTTGTGTTATTGGTGCTCACGAAATAGTCCCAGATCTTTTAGCTCCTATAGAATTTAATTTAACAGTACGGCGCGCTACTCCAAAAGAGAAAAAAGATATTTTTTTAGCAGTAGAAGCAGCAAAGCTTTTAGGTCAATTAGATATCGGGCAAGCCGTTGTCGTTGTCCAAGGAAGGGTGGTTGCTCTAGAGGGCGCTGAGGGAACTGATAATATGTTGTGGCGTATTTGTGAAATGCGAGAAAGAGGGCAAATTCCCCTTAAAGGTGGCATTCTTGTAAAATGCGCAAAACCACAACAGGATAATCGCGTTGATTTGCCATCAATTGGGCCCGCGACAATAATGAATATTGCAAAGAGTGGTTTATCTGGTGTTGCGGTGGAGGCAAATAGAAGTCTAATATTATCAGTGAAAACAACAATAGAAAAAGCCAACAAATATTCTTTATTTATAGAGACATTTGAAAAGTTTGGTCATGAATAATTGTTTCTTAAAGATTGCAGTGGTTTCAGGTGAGGAATCTGGTGATTTACTTGGGGCCGATCTAATTTCTTGTTTATCACAACAGATAGGATGCAATATTCATTTGATTGGTGTTGGGGGGAGCCATTTAAAGGCATTAGGCTTAAAAAGCTTTTTTGATTCCCATGATATTGCTTTAATAGGTTTAAAGGAGGTGTTGAAAAAACTACCATTGTTGTTGCTACATATTCGCAATTTATCCAAATTTATTGCACAAGAACAACCTGATTGTTTAATTATTATTGATAGTCCTGATTTCACGCATCGTATTGCAAAAAAGGTACGTGCTTTAGCGCCTTCTATTCCTATCATTAAATATATTGCACCAACCGTTTGGGCATGGAGGCCAGAGCGTGCAAAAGCTATGTGTGGATTTGTTGATCATGTTTTAGCGGTTTTTCCTTTTGAAGAAAAGATTATGCAAGATTTGGGAGGCCCTGCCACGACTTATGTTGGACATCGTCTTTTGACATATCCTCCCCTTTTGAGAGTTCAGTCAGAAAAAAAAAGCCAATTAGAACAAAGAAATTTGATCGATACACAAACATTATCGCCTGCATTAGTTATTTTGCCAGGATCACGCAATTCAGAAATTCGTTCCTTAATGCCTATTTTTCGAGAAACAGTAGAGATTCTTGTACAACGTATTCCTCATTTACGTATTATTTTACCAACCTTACCTCATTTGGTAGATAGAATCCGCGACTTTGTGCAGGGCTGGAAAAGCAAGATAGAAATTGTAGTTGGTGAAGATGAAAAATGGCGTGCTTTTGCACAAGCAGATGTTGCTCTTGCTGCACATGGAACTGTTTCACTTGAATTAGCCTTAGCAAAAGTTCCTATGGTTCTTTGCTATAAACTTGATTTCTTTTCTAAATTATTTATTTTTCCTAAAATGATGTTATGGAGTGCTGCTCTTCCAAATATTATTGCTGATAAGCCTATTGTTTCGGAATATTTGAATGAATTAATCCGTCCTGGCATGTTAGCAAGACAGGTAGAACAACTTTTGGCTAATCCTTTATTGCGACAGGCACAACTTGATTCCTTTGAGATGGTAGAACAGAAAATGAAAACTGAAGTACCATCGGGGGTTGTTGGCGCACAAACAATTATCACTCTTTTAAAAAGCAGGAATAAAATTGTATAAATAAAGCAATATTTTAATGATTAATATTTAATTTTAGCAAGAAAATTACAAGCACGTTGGCTTTTAGGATTGGTAAAAAATTTTTCAGAGGCTGCATCTTCAACAATTTTTCCATTTTCTAGAAAGAGTATTCTTTCTGAGACTTTACGTGCGAAGCCCATTTCATGGGTAACACAAAGCATTGTGATCCCTGTATCGGCTAATCGAGCCATCACTTCCAAAACTTCTCCCACACTTTCTGGATCAAGAGCAGAGGTTGGTTCATCAAAAAGCATGACTTCGGGTTCCATACAAAGTGCACGGGCAATCGCAACACGTTGTTGTTGCCCACCAGAAAGTTGTAAAGGATATTTTTCACAGTGTTTTTCAATACCAACATGCGTTAAGTAACGAATTGCCCGTTCCTGTGCTTGTTGTTTGGAAAGCCCTTGAACGGTCATAGGTGCTAAAATACAATTTTGTATAACGCTCATGTGGGGAAATAAATTAAAGTTCTGAAAGACCATTCCTATCTTACGAAGAACATTTTTTTGCTGTTGTATAGGTGCAGTATGGATATCAACGTTATGGATACAGATTGAACCTTTTTGTGCTTGTTCTAATTGATTAATACAACGAATTAACGTTGATTTTCCTGATCCGGATGGTCCACAAATAACGATATGTTCACCAGCTTGAACATTAAAGTTGATATCATGTAGGACCTGAAAGTTTCCATACCATTTATTTAGATTTTGGATAGAGATCACAGGGTTTTTACTGGGAGAGATCGATTTATTATTTTTCAAATTCATCTTATTTTATTCTTTCATTGATGAAGAACTTGATTAATTCAACATTTTGGTTTGGTAAAGTTTTTTATGATCATTTTATTTACCGTAAATATCGAGTGAGGCGCTGCTCGATAAAAACAATAAAACGATGAATGAGTTCAACGATAAAGAGATAGATAAGAGCAGCCCAAACGTAAACTTGAAAATCGAAAGTCCGTGAATAAGCGAGTTTAGCAACCCCCATTAAATCATAAACAGTAATAAGTGAGGCAACAGCACTGGATTTAATCATTAAAATCAACTCATTTCCTAAGGGGCGTAATGCTACAATCATTGCTTGTGGAAGAATAACTCTAAAAAATGTGACAGAGTTGCTTAAACCTAAAGCTTTTGATGCTTCGCGTTGTCCAGTTGTTACGGATAGAAAACTTCCTTTAAAGATCTCAGATTGATAGGCAGCAGAATTGAGTGTAAAAATAAAAAGACAACAATACCACGCGTTTTGAAAAAACCACCATAGCCCCACTTGTTGCCAAAAACTGTTCATTGAACCAAGCCCATAATAAAAAAGAAAGAGTTGAGCTAATAAAGGAGAGCCACGGAAAAAATAGACATAAGCATTTGCAAAATATTGTAAAAATGTATTCTCTGATAGACGTGCAAAAGCGATAATCATACCAAGAAAAAGGCCTAGAGAACAAGAAATAGAAACAAGTTCAACAGTAACAATAAAGCCATTAATAAATTTGGGTCCATAATGACTTAAAAGATCAGGATTAAAAAGAAAATAAAGCCACTCAGGAATCATTGACTTAGCACCTTTTTATAGCCTATTTGAGTGTATGTTTCCAAATGGCGTAAGATTGCAGTAAAAACCGCTGAAAATAACAAATAGAGTAAGCATGCTACAAAATAAAATAGCATGGGTTTATTGGTAGCCGCGACAGCTAAATTCGTTTGTCGCATGAGGTCAACAAGCGCGATTGTAGAAACAAGGGATGTATCTTTCAGTAAAGTAAGCCAATTATTAGAAAGTCCTGGCAAGGCATTTCGGATGAGTTGAGGGAAGACAATACGAAAAAATGTGGTTGTTCGTGAAAGGCCTAAAGCTTTAGCCGCTTCATATTGACCTTTATCAAAAATATTAAATGCTCCAAGCCAAACTTCACAAGAAAAAGCTGCAAGAACCATACTAAGAGCAAGAACACCAGCAACAAAAGCATTGATACTGAACATGATTTCAAAATTAAAATAGTCAAATAAATTTTGAATAAGGCTTTGTAATCCGTAGTAAACTAAAAACAAAGTTAAAAGCTCTGGTAATCCACGAAACACCGTTGAAAAGAGACGTGCTAGAGCTTTAGCTATCTTAATATTGGATCGAATCATTACTGCATTGAGAAGTCCTAGAGGAAATCCTAGAAGTCCACAACATAATGCCAATGACAAAGTCATTCCTGCACTGGAAAGTATAACCGCTCCCCATCCACCATTGCTAAATGATAGCAATGCTAAATTTTCAATCATTCTTGTATTCCTCATGAAAGAGTTAGATAATATTTTTTAGCAATAACCAACGGGTTTCATTAAAATATCATATTGATATTTAATAAACATCACTTGTAAAATATTTTCTCATAATTTTTTCATAAGTTCCATCCAAACGGATTTCTTTTATTGCTTCATTGAACTTATTTTTAAGATCATTATTATTTTGACGGACTGCAATTGCAACAGGAAATCTTGTTTCTTCTAGAGTTCCCAAGAGGAGACAACAATCTTTTCCTTCATTTTTAAGCCAATTTAATGCTTGTAATTTATCAACAATAATCACATCAAGTCGATGATTTAAAAGATCACGATTCACTTCTATTGTGGAAGGATAGAGTTTTATTTTCACCTCTTCAGAGGCAAAATGATCTTCTGCATAGAAAGCTTGTGTTGTATTTGATTGCACACCAAGATTTTTACCTCTAAAGTCTTTTGTCGAGATTTCTTTAATTCCCGAAGCTTTGGTAACAATAACAGCCAGTGCTGTATCGTAGTAAGGATCTGTAAAGTCAATTTTTTGTAAGCGCTCTTGTGTGAGAGAGAGGGAAGCAATGATAGCATCATATTTTTTTGCAATAAGTCCAGGGATCATTCCCTCGAAGTCTTGTGTAACAATAGTACACTCAACATTCATTTTTTTACAAAGTGCATAAGATATATCAATATCAAGTCCCTGCAATTTATTATTTGAGTCAATATAACTGAAGGGAGGATAGGTGCCTTCACTCGCAATTTTTAATGTTTTCGCATCAGCCAATTGGGTGAATAGTACGGCGCTTATTATAAGAGCTCCTGCTAATAGTTTCATGATGTTCTCCTATTGGATAAGCGGGCAATATGAAATCATTATGTTTTTATAATCTGTAAGCTTTTTGGGAGCAATTCAAAAATTTATTGATGTTTATTTTAGATCATTATGTTGGGCATTATTGATAAAAAAAGAATAAATATTTTATTGCTTGTATGATAGCTTAATTTTCACGAAATGATTGATTTGAATCATTTCATGAGTCAAAACTGAGATTTTTTTTGAAAATAAGGCTATTCAATTTGAACATAAAGAAAAAATTAGATTTTGATACGATAAAAATACAACCTTATTGTTGTCATTAGATTCTACAAAATGTTTAGATCTCAAGGAGCAATTAAAAGTTATTTTGATAAATGTAAATTTTCTTATAAAAATGCCGAATTTCCAATTATACCTGCATGTCCAATAAAGAGTTAAAGATACCCCTTAAATATACAGATTGAGTTTTAATTCATAGTGCTATCTAATTGATATCGAAAGTAAAATATTTTCTCATAATTTTCTCATAGGTTCCATCGGCGCGGATTTCTTCTATTGCTTTATTAAAACTGTTTTTAAGATCATTATTATTTTGACGGAGTGCAATTGCAATAGGAAAATTTGTTTCTTCTAGAGTTCCCAAGAGGAGACAGCAGTCTTTTCCTTCATTTTCAAGCCAATTTAATGCTTTTAATTTATCAAAGATGATGATATCAAGCCGATGGCTTAAAAGATCACGATTAACTTCTGTTGCTGTAGGATAAAGTTTGATATTAACTCCTTCAGAGGCATAATGATCTTCCGCATATGCAGCTTGTGTTGTACTTGATTGTACACCAAGGTTTTTACCTCTAAAGGCTTGTGTTGAGATTTCTTTAATTTCCGAATTTTTGGTAACGATAACAGCGAGTGCTGTATTGTAGTAAGGATCTGTAAAATCAATTTTTTGTAAGCGCTCTTTTGTAGGAGAGAGGGAAGAAACGATAGCATCATATTTTTTGGCAAGAAGACCGGGAATCATCCCCTCAAAGTCTTGTGTGACAATAGTACATTCAACATTCATTTTTTTACAAAGCGCATAAGATATATCAATATCAAACCCTTGCAGTTTGTTATTTGAGTCAATATAACTAAATGGCGGATAAGAAGAATCGCTTGCAATTTTCAGCGTTTGAGAATTGGCCGATAGGGTAAACAGTGTCGCGCTTATTATAAGAGCTCCTGCTAATAATTTCATTATGTTCTCCTATTAGATAAGCTGGCAAATATGAAACCATCATGAATTTTTATAATCTGTAAGCTCTTTTGGAGCAATGTAAAAAATTTATCTATGTTCATTTTGCTATCATTATGCTGAATATCATTATCAAAAAAATAATTTCTTTTTATCAAGTATGGGAATAAAAAATACAGGAAAGAAAGTCACCTCTTATTGATTATAGGGTAATTTTTAATAATTTTATTTAAAAATCAATAATTTATCTTTAAAAGAAAAACTATCAACTTAAATACAAAGAAAATTTCAGCTTTTAACAGGACAAAATGTAAAAGTGTTTTTATTCTAATTAGAGAAGCACTTAATGTAAGCTTTTTGCAATTTTATCTGAAGAAGATAGAAAGAAAAATTCTGACATTGCTAGATTTTAATATGTAATAAGGCTTTTAAACATGGGGGAATGATAGGGAATACATTTCCATTAAAGATAATGAGGATTATAAGGTAAAATTTTCAATTTCTTTTTGCTAAATGTTTGGCTAATTTGCAGAAGAGTATTCTCAATTTCTTTACAGAGCTAAAACTTAGAATTTTTTAGTAAATTTTTATGATGATGTTATCTCTGTAGAAAGAGTTTTAAAATCACGTTTTATAAAAATTTTTAAAGGATGTTTTTTGATTACTCTCAATAAAGCTTCAGTAAATTGAAGCTTTATTGATTTCTTTTTTTAATTTGCACGTTCATCTATAGGAACATAGTCACGCATAGCATAGCCTGTGTAGAGTTGTCGAGGACGACCAATTTTTTGTGCAGGGTCTTCAATCATTTCTTTCCATTGTGCCACCCACCCGACACTGCGCGCCAATGCAAAAAGGACAGTAAACATTTCAGTTGGAAAACCTAGAGCTTTTAATGTAATGCCGGAATAGAAATCAACATTGGGATAAAGCTTTTTCTCAATAAAATATTCATCACTTAAGGCAATTTTTTCAAGCTCTATTGCAATATCAAGAAGAGGGTCATCTTGAATGTTGAGTTCTTTTAAAACTTCATGACAGGTTTTTTGCATGATTTTTGCACGTGGATCATAATTTTTATAGACACGGTGCCCAAAGCCCATAAGGCGGAAAGGATCATTTTTATCTTTTGCACGTGCAATAAATTCAGGAATTCTTTTAATAGAACCTATTTCTTGTAGCATTTTTAGGCATGCTTCATTGGCACCACCATGTGCTGGTCCCCAAAGGCATGCAACACCTGCTGCAATACAGGCAAACGGATTAGCACCTGAGGATCCAGCAAGACGTACCGTAGATGTAGAAGCATTTTGTTCATGATCTGCATGAAGGGTAAATATTTGATCCATCGCCCGAGCAAGCACAGGGTTTGTTTTATATTCTTCACAAGGAACAGCAAAGCACATATGGAGGAAATTTGCAGCATAACTAAGATCATTACGTGGATAAACAAATGCTTGTCCAATACTGTATTTATAGGCCATAGCAGCAAGCGTTGGAACTTTTGAGATAAGACGAACAGAAGCAATCATTCTCTGGTGAGGATCTGTAATATCAATAGAGTCGTGATAGAACGCAGACATAGCGCCAAGGCAGGCAACCATGACGGCCATAGGATGAGAATCACGACGGAAGCCATGGAAGAAGCGTGCAAATTGTTCGTGGACCATGGTATGCTGCATAATACATCGATCAAATTCATTTTTTTCTTGCTGTGTTGGGAGTTCACCATAAAGTAAAAGATAACAACTTTCGAGAAAGTCTCCTTTTTCAGCCAATTGATCAATAGGATAACCACGATAAAGCAATATGCCTTTATCACCATCGATATAAGTAATTTTTGATTCACAAGAAGCTGTTGAAGTAAAACCAGGATCATAAGTAAAAATATCGGTTTTTTTATAGAGAGAAGCAATTTCAATGACTTCAGGTCCACTCGTGCCTTTACGCAAGGGAAGCTCTACTTTTTTATCATTTACAATAATATATGCGTTATTCTCAGACATTCGGTATTCCTTTCAGATCCTTCACTTCTAAAAATTAAGACTCTGCTTCATCAGAGTGGGGGATGTATAACTGAAGCTTTTCTTACTTATTTAAGGGTAGATTGCCTCTAAAAGTGAGTACATGCAATCTAAAAATATTTCCTTATTGATCATTATTACTCAATAAGAAATGTATTTCAATGATATAACATAAAAAACTCTTTTAGGGCACGTTGAGATATCTGTATAGACCCTTATTTGAGGAAATATACTCAGTGTCCATCATGGGCATATTGTTGTGATAAGTTGGTCCTTGATGCGATGAAGGGATTCATCGCGTCCTAATAAAATAAGAACATCCAAAACACCTGGTGATGTTGCACATCCTGTAAGAGCTGCGCGAAGTGGTTGGGCGATAGATCCAAATTTGAGATTCTGTGTTTGTACACAAGAGCGAAGTGTTTCATCTAGAGTTTTTGTATCCCAAGAGGGGCAAGCTTTCAGAGCAAGATAAAGATCGTTTAAAATGGTTCGTCCATTTTTATCTAAGAGTATTTGAGCTTTTTCATCAAGTTGTAAAGGTCGTTGCGTAAAAATGAAGGAGGCATTGTCAATCAGTTCGCACAGTGTTTTTGAACGTTCTTTCAAATGCGGGATTGCTTTTAAAAATTGAACACGGCGTTTTTCATCAAGTCTTTCAATAATTTGTGCTCCCCTATCGGTTTCTGGTAGAATATTAAGAGCGGCATCAAAAAGTTCTTGATCATTACTCATACGCATATAGTGTCCGTTGATGGAATCGAGTTTTTTGAGATCAAAACGAGCAGCACCTTTGTTAATATCCTCAATATCAAACCAAGAAATCATATCTTTAAGTGACATCAGTTCGTCATCACCATGACTCCAACCTAAACGGACAAGGTAATTGCGCAAAGCAGCAGGAAGATATCCCATTGTTCGGTAGGCATCAACACCGAGCGCACCATGTCGCTTTGATAATTTTGCACCGTTTTCACCATGGATAAGAGGAATATGGGCCATAACAGGAATGTCCCATCCCATTGCTTTAAAGATAATCGTTTGTCGGGCTGCGTTGGTAAGATGATCGTCACCACGTATAATATGTGTGATGCCCATATCATGATCATCAACGACAACAGCATGCATATAGGTAGGCGAACCATCAGAACGTAAAATAATAAAGTCATCGAGATCTTTATTAGGAAAACGGACTTCACCTTGAACACGGTCATGTATGATCGTTTCTCCATCTTGAGGGGCTTTGATGCGAATAACAGGCTTAACACCTTTAGGAGCTTCAGAACTGTCACGGTCCCGCCAACGTCCATCATAACGGGGTGGGCGCCTTTCTGTACGGGCTTTTTCACGCATTTCAGCTAACTCCTCAGGTGAAGCATAACAATAATATGCTTTGCCATTCTTGACCAACTGTTCAGCGATTTGGCGGTGACGTTCTGCACGTTCGAATTGCGAAATAGGGGCGCCATCATAACTAAGACCCATCCAGTGCAAGCCATCTATAATAGCCTTTACAGCTGCTTCTGTTGAACGCTCTCGGTCTGTATCTTCAATTCGTAAAAGCATTTTTCCACCGGTATGTTTTGCATAAAGCCAATTAAAAAGAGCAGTACGAGCACCACCAATGTGAAGGAAGCCAGTGGGTGAAGGGGCAAAACGAGTAATAACAGACACGAATATTTTCCTTTAAACTAAGATATTACTTATGGAATTTTATAGAAAAGTCATGTTAGCATAAGTGATGGGGCGTGCAATAGCCGTATTGCGAGTTAAAGTGGGGGACTGATGTTTTATAAAAGTAAAGAGGGTTTATCCGAAAAATCTGTTACAGAAAGAAAAAAGCCATGTCAGATAGGGCAGAGTGTTTTTTCTAGGTATGATGATGCAAAGAACGGTAGCTATAATCAACAAAAACTTTTTTTATTGACACTCTTAAAAGAAGTAATCATTTTTTTTCGCAAATGGTTAGAAGATTGTATTAATAAAGAAGTTTCTTTTGGTATCCTTTTTTCGCTGATTTTAGTTTTTTTTGCCCTAGGAATCATTTTCTATTTTCATTTAGAGTGGGAACCAAGTTGGGGACAATTGGGGGCGTTGGTCAGTATTTTTCTGGGAATATTCTATATTGCACGTTTTTATCGAAAAATATGGATTCCCGTGGGGTTTCTGTTTTGTATTATATTGGGTGTTTTAGCGGCAAAAATAGAAACGTGGCGTATTGCAACACCCATGCTAAGCAGTGACATTGTCACTACATTGACGGGAAGAATTGTTTCTATTGAGTCAGGTGCCAAAGGAGGATTTCGTTTAGTTTTGGATATTTTGAATACAGAAAATCCCTTATTACGCCATAGTCTTCATCGTGTTCGTTTATCGGCAAGATATTTGCCATCTGGCTTAGCGATTGGTGATGGATTGCATGGAAAAGTTAAGATTCGTGCATTCTCTGGGCCGGTGCGTCCAGGAGGCTACGATTTTAGTTTTCATAATTATTTTAAAAGAATTGGAGCACAAGGCGTTTATTTAGGAAAACCAAGAAAAATATCCGTTTCGCAGCCTGATGGAATATTCGCTATCATTCTACAGAAAATTGAAAATTTACGCACGAAGATGACACAAAGAATCCGTATAGCCCTTGAAGGAGAAAAGGGGAGTGTTGCAGCTGCCCTCATAACAGGGCAGCGTGCTGGTATTTCAAATGAGACAAATGAAGCATTACGTACAGCTGGATTAGCTCATATTTTATCAATATCAGGTTTACATATGGCGTTGTTAAGCGGCATAGTTCTTTTGAGTATCCGTAGTTTTTTAGCATTTTTTCCAGTTTTTTCTTCCTATTATTCCAGTAAAAAATTTGCTGCTATCGTTGCTTTTATGATAACAGCTTTTTATTTGTTATTGTCGGGCTTAGCAATATCAGCGCAAAGAAGTTTTGTGATGATTGCTGTTATGTTGGTTGCTATATTGTGTAATCGCTCTGCTATAACAATGCGTAATTTTTCCATTGCAGGGTTGATAACTCTGGCGATGACACCCCATGAAATATTAGGTCCTAGCTTTCAAATGTCCTTTTCTGCGACTGCTGCTTTGATCGCTTTTTTTGATTGGTGGAGTGGAAGATCATTTTTTCGTAAAAGAAAAACAACTCCCTCTTATGTTGGAGGGGGAGTGATAAATTTTGTTTTCTTATCGATTCTTTCAACATGTGCTTCTTCCTTTGTTGCAGGGAGTGCAAGTGGAATTTATGCTGCTTATCATTTTTCTAATATGGCATCTTTGAGCATTATCAGTAATGCCTTTGCTTTGCCTGTCATCTCAATTTTTGTCATTCCCTTTGGATTAATCGCAGTTCTTGCAATGTTAGGAGGATTCGAATGGCTTCCTCTTCAAATTATGGGTTTTGGAGTTGATCTTGTAATAAAGATTGCACATGCTATCAAGGCTATTTCTCCTGATTTGAATCCTGGCTTTATGCCGTTATCAGCGTTAGTTTTATTGAGCATAGGCTTGGTTGGACTGACTTTTTGCAAAACACCCATCCGGCTCTTTTTTAGTTTGTTTATTTTGGCAGGTATTTCTATTTGTGTATTGCATTCACCTGTACAACTGATTATAGCAGATAATATGCGCCTCGTGGGCGTTATTCATGATAAAAAATTATATATTGATCGTTACCATATTTCTAAGTTCACGACATCCATATGGAAAAAGTCATTTCGTGTGAATGAAACGATTAAACCAACAAAATATGGTCCTTCGTTACACGGACAATTTATTTGTGATTATCATGTATGTACATCTTTATTGGATAATGGATTAAAAGTGATCGTTTTACAGAGAGAAACAGATCAATGTGTAGAGGCAGATATTCTCATTCAGACATTTGTGATGCATAATCCAACTTGTTACAAGAAGGCAAAAATAGTATTTATACCTCAACAATTGTTATCACGAGGAAGCGTTATGATGACCAAAGGTGGAGATATTATTTGGTCTTCGCTAGGGTTTCATAGACCATGGAATATGCACAGACAGCATTCATAAAAACATATAATCAGTCATATTTTGCTTCACATTTGGATAATGACAAAACAAAAAATAACAGAAGACTTTTCTCATAATATTTTACGGTATTTAAATTGGTAAGTTTATCAACGTCATTGAAACGAGATAATAATCTACAGTTTTCTAGAAATAGATGATTTTTTATATCTGATCATTTTAATTTTTTCAAAAAAATTGATATGTGCATCTTTGTGCATCCTATTGATAGCACAAAATAAATCAAAAATTCTTATTGAAAGAGAAAAATGCTAACAAATATTCTCAAAGAAATAAAAAAGATAATTGTTGATTATTCTATTTTATTCTTATCATATATTTCTATAACGAGTAACATCTCTTCAAGCAAGAGATGATGGTCAATTTAAATAGATTGCGTCAAGAGGTTATCTTTTATTATCATTATTATCGGTGGTAATAGGGGTGATAAATGCTGCTTATACGGATAGAAGGCAAAGTCATTCATGAATGTTCAGCAGTTAAAAAAAATGGCAGCTATTAAAGCGCTTGAGTTTGTTGAAGATGGTATGCGGCTTGGTATCGGATCTGGTTCGACAGTCAATGAATTTATTCGTCTTCTAGGTGAGCGTGTTGCGGATGGTTTGCGTGTGACTGGTGTTGCTACTTCAAAATATTCTGAACAACTCTGTCATAAGTTTGGAGTGCCTGTTAGCACTTTAGAACAAATACCTGAGCTGGACCTTGATATTGACGGAGCAGATGAAATTGGTCCTGAGATGATGCTCATTAAAGGGGGAGGGGGAGCATTGTTGTATGAAAAAATTGTAGCGTCGGCATCTCGTGCAATGCTTGTCATTGCGGATGAAACAAAGGTGGTAAAAAGACTTGGTGCTTTTGCACTACCAATTGAAGTTAATCCATTTGGTATCCACACAACATGCAGAGCCATTGAAAAAGTCGCTGATGATTTAGGGCTTTCTGGAAAAATTGCATTGCGAATGAATGGAAAAAATCCTTTTGAAACAGATGGTGGCCATTTTATTCTTGATGCATTTTGGGGCTGCATTTTGCAACCAAAACCATTATCGGATGCACTTTTTGCTATTCCTGGTGTTGTTGAGCATGGCCTTTTTTTGGGGTTGGCTTCACGTGCAATTGTCGCTATGGCTGATGGTCAAATAAAAGTTTTAGAACCGTTTGATTTTTAGAAAAGGCATTTACATGATGATATATTAGCACAGTAAAAAAGGGTCTTAAAAACTTTAGGTAGAATAACGAATTAAAATTATAATTAGCGATCGGGGTAATCATTAAATGAAAATAATATTTTCTTTTCAGCGTTTTGTCGTATATTTTAGTGCAATTGCTATTTTTGTTGTGAATGTTGGCATGGCTTATGCACAAGGTGTGAGTGATCAACATTTAGATTCAGCGCGAAAGGCAATCAGAGCTATTCATGCAACGGATCAATTTGATAGCTTTTTACCAAATGCGGTCCATGATTTCAAAAATGAACTGATTAGCGATGATCCGAATTTGGCAACAGCTATTTCTGATATTGTTGATAAGCAGGCGCTTGCTTTAATTAAAAGGCGCTCTGATCTAGAAAAAGAGATTGCTCACGTATATGCAAAATATTTTACTCAAAAAGAGCTTGATGCGATAACAACATTTTATAATTCTGATACCGGTAAAAAGTTTTTGACAGAAGTCCCCAATATTGCACGTGATTCTTATTCAGCATTTGATATATGGCGTACTGCTCTTATGCGGGATCTTGTAGAAAATGTGAAAAAAGAGATGTCTGAAACACTTAATTTGAATAATTCTACTATGCCTACAAATATGCCTATAAAATCAGAATCTTCAGAAAATAAAAAATAGCTTGATCGATATCATGACAACAATGGGCAATTTCTGATTTTTTTAATAGCGGCGGTTTTCCCGCCGTTTTAAATATTTTAATGAGAATAAGTCTTTTTAGAATACTGCTTTATAAAAAAGGCTTCTTCAAAAGAAAAAAAGACTTTCATTTGATAATAAAAGATCTTAGCCTACTCTTGCAGATGTATAAGAAGGAATAATTCGTGGGCTCTTTTGACTTTGATTTATTTGTTATTGGAAGTGGTTCTGGTGGAGTGCGTGCAGCACGGCTTGCTGGAGGTCTTGGCAAGCGGGTCGCTATAGCAGAGGAATATCGTATAGGGGGCACTTGTGTTATTCGTGGTTGCGTTCCCAAAAAACTTTATGTTTATGCATCACAATATGTAAAAGAATTTAAGAAAAGTGTTGGTTTTGGGTGGGAATATGCGGATCCAATTTTTAGTTGGGAAAAGTTGGTTGCAGCTAAAAATAAAGAAATATCAAGGTTAGAAGGGTTGTATCGTAAGGGATTAGAAAATAACAATGTGCATATTTATGAAAGTCGTGCTACTTTTATAGATGATCACACATTAGAGCTTTCTGCCACGGGTGAGCGGGTAAGTGCAGAAAAAATTTTGATTGCAACAGGGGCAAAACTTGCACCAAATACGTCCATAGAAGGCGGTGAATTTTGCCTTACTTCTAATGAGATTTTTGACCTTAATCAACTCCCAAAATCAATAGTGATTGTTGGTGGAGGGTATATTGGTGTTGAATTTGCTAATATTTTTCATGAATTAGGTGTAAAAACAACACTCCTTCATCGTGGTGATTTAATCCTTCGTAATTTTGATCATGATTTGCGGCAATTGCTCAGCGATGCAATGATTGAAAAAGGGATTTCTATTCTCTATGGCATAACAATTTCTAAAGTGCAGGCTGCAGAAAATTGTTATGAAGTTGTTTTATCAAATGGGAAAATAATCAGAGCCGATCAGATTATGTTGGCTACGGGGCGTGTACCAAATACAACGGGTTTAAGACTTGAGCGGGCAGGTGTTAAGGTGAATGAATTTGGTGCAGTTGTTGTTGATGAGAAAATGACAACAAATATCCCCCATATTTGGGCTGTTGGTGATGTAACAGGTCATATTCAATTAACACCCGTTGCGATTCATGATGCAATGTGTTTTGTTAAGACAGCATTTGAAAATATTCCAACAACACCTGATTATGATTTAATTACAACAGCAGTTTTTTCACAGCCAGAGATTGGAACGGTTGGTCTTTCAGAAGAGGAGGCGGTAAAGCGTTATAAGCGTCTTGAAATTTATCGTACAGTTTTTCGTCCTATGCGTAATGTTCTTTCTGGTAGTTCAGAGAAAATGCTTATGAAACTCATTGTTGATGGTGAAAGCCGTATTGTTGTGGGCGCTCATATTTTAGGGGAAAATGCTGGTGAGATGGCTCAGCTTATAGGGATATCTCTCAAGGGTAAGCTGACGAAGGATATCTTTGACGAGACGATGGCAGTGCATCCAACGATGGCAGAAGAATTGGTAACGATGTATAAACCAAGTTATATATATGAAAATGGGAAGAAAATAGAAAGTTAAACAGCATATATTGCGGTAAAAAGCTTTTGATATGCTAATCTGTAAGATTAATCTTTAGAGAGAGTGTAATGATAAAAGAATGGGCGCCTGACACTTGGAGAACAAGGCCAATTAAACAAGTTCCGACTTATCCGGATAAGTCTATGTTAGAAGATGTTGAGCGAAAACTGAGAAGGTATCCTCCTTTAGTTTTTGCCGGTGAAGCACGTGATTTAAAAAATGAATTAGCAGCCGTTGCGAAAGGCCAAGCTTTTTTATTGCAAGGTGGTGATTGTGCCGAAAGCTTTGCAGAACATGAAGCTGATAATATTCGTGATTTTTTTCGTGTATTTTTGCAAATGGCGATTGTTTTGACCTTTGGTAGTTCTAAACCGGTTGTTAAAATTGGTCGTATTGCTGGTCAATTTGCAAAGCCTCGCTCTTCTGATATTGAAAGAAAAGAGGGAGTTGAATTTCCTGCTTATCGTGGGGATATTATTAATGGCATTGAATTTGAAGCCGGTTCTCGTATTCCAGATCCGCAACGGATGTCTATGGCTTATCGCCAATCTGCGGCAACACTTAATCTATTGCGTGCTTTTTCACAAGGTGGCTATGCTAATTTAGAAAATGTTCACACATGGATGTTGAGTTTTGTTTCTAACAGTCCGCAGGGAGAACGTTATGAATTATTGGCAGAGCGTATTTCTGAAGCAATTGATTTTATGCGTTCTATAGGGATTACATCCAAAACACATTCTTCATTGCGTGAAACATCTTTTTATACCAGTCATGAAGCACTGTTGCTTGGTTATGAAGAGGCTTTGACTCGGATTGATTCAACTTCAGGAAATTGGTATGCAACATCTGGTCATATGTTATGGATTGGTGACCGTACGCGTCAGATTGACCATGCTCACGTTGAATATTGTCGCGGCATTAAGAATCCTATAGGATTAAAATGTGGTCCTTCCATTGAGCCTGATGAGCTTTTAAAATTAATTGATATTTTAAATCCTGAAAACGAGTTGGGGCGGCTTACTCTCATTACGCGCTTTGGTTATGATAAAGTTGAAAGTTATCTGCCTAAACTCATCCGTGCCGTTGAACGCGAGAGGCGTGCGGTTATATGGTCATGTGATCCAATGCATGGCAATACAATTACTGCCAATGGTTATAAGACGCGTCCTTTTGATTATGTTTTAAAAGAAGTAGAGAATTTTTTTGCAGTGCATCGTGGAGAGGGAACTTATCCAGGAGGCATTCATATTGAGATGACAGGTCGTGATGTTACTGAATGTACAGGAGGGGCGCACGCCATTTCTGTGGACGATTTATCTGATCGTTATCATACGCAATGTGATCCACGGTTAAATGCAGATCAAGCGTTAGAATTGGCTTTTCTTGTTGCTGAACTCCTTAAAAAAAATCGCGTGACTGACTCGTTAGCAATTGCTGCTGGGGGGTAGGCAAAAATTTGCCTAATATTTTTAGGTCATTATGGCAGAAAAGAATTTTAAAAAATGATGTTTCCGATGATGAAGAATAAAGTTGTGGTTGCTAAACTGATGAAATGATACAAAGGCTTATGAAAAATGATTTTCGGGTATCAATTGCCCAATTAAATCCTATTGTCGGTGATATTGAGGGGAATTTTTCTTTAGCTGTCATGGCGCATCAAAAGGCCAAAGAAGAGGGGGCTGATCTTGTTTTATTCACGGAACTTTTTATAAGTGCTTATCCGCCGGAAGATCTTGTTCTAAAACCTGCTTTTACAAAAACATGTGAAGAGACTGTTGAGAAATTAGCAAAGATAACCGTAGGCGGACCAGGAATTGTCATTGGTCTTCCATTAAGGCGCAATGGTAATATTTACAACGCTGTCATGGTTCTTGATGAAGGGAGAGTCATTGCCGAATGTTTGAAGTTTGATTTACCTAATTATGCTGAATTTGATGAAAAGCGTTTATTTTCTTCAGGTCCACGTCCTCAGCCTATTGTCTATCATGGAATTAAATTAGGAATAGTCATTTGTGAGGATCTTTGGAATGATTCCTCTCTTAGTACAGAGCTTAAAGATAAAGGAGCGGAAATTATTCTTGTCCTTAACGGATCTCCTTATTATCGTAATAAAACATTAAAACGTATAGACGTTGTTCATACACAGGCTCTACAATCTGGAGTGCCAATTATCTACGCTAATCAAGTAGGTGGTCAAGATGAGCTCGTTTTTGATGGTGGGTCTTTTGCCTTGAATGGACAAGGCAAAAAGATATTTCAAATGAAACACTTTGATAGCCATATTGCTTTAAGCCATTGGCAAAAAACAACGACGGGATGGCACTGTATTTCAGGTCCTAATGAAAGTCTTCTCAATGGATTAGCGGCTGATTATCAAGCTTGTGTTTTGGGGTTGAAAGATTACGTTAATAAAAACGGCTTTAAGGATGTTATTCTTGGTCTTTCAGGAGGAATTGATTCAGCCCTGTGTACGGCAATGGCGGTGGATGCTCTTGGTGCTGAGAGGGTTCGCACCATTATGATGCCCTATCATTATACTTCGCAAGAATCATTAAAAGATGCCAAAGAATGTGCTGATCTTTTGGGATGTCGTTATGAAATCATACCGATTGCACAACCTGTTGAGGCTTTTTTAAAGACAATGGCACCTGTTTTTTCAGGGTTACCCTCTGACGTCACAGAGGAAAATCTTCAAAGTCGTATACGCGGTACACTTTTAATGGCGCTTTCAAATAAATTCGGCTCAATGGTGGTAACGACAGGCAATAAGTCAGAAATGGCTGTGGGATATACAACACTGTATGGGGATATGAATGGCGGGTTTAATCCTCTTAAAGATATTTATAAAATGCAGGTTTATGCATTAGCAGAGTGGCGCAATAAAAATCACTTGCACAATTTGAGAGGACCAGAAGGAATGATCATTCCATCCAATATTATAGAAAAAGCACCCTCTGCAGAGCTGCGGGAAAATCAAAAAGATGAAGATTCTCTTCCGCCTTATCCTATTTTAGATGATATATTACAATCTCTTGTAGAAAATGACATGAGTATTTGTGATATTGTTAAACGTGGACATTCACGAGAAACTGTTGCGAAAGTTGAACAGCTTCTTTATGGTGCCGAATATAAAAGGCGTCAATCTGCGCCTGGTGTAAAAATCAGTTACAAAAATTTCGGACGCGATCGTCGCTATCCTATAGTCAATCATTTTCGCGATAAAAATTGAGTATTATTTTATGGTTAAAGTTCGTTTTGCTCCCTCTCCAACAGGTTATATTCATATTGGCAATATCCGTATTGCGCTTTTCAACTGGCTTTATGCGCAAGCGTATAAGGGAGAATTTATTTTACGCTATGATGATACAGATATTGAACGTTCTAAACAAGAATATATCGATGCTATTGCTGTTGACCTTGAATGGCTTGGTATTCAACCAGATGCAATTTATTACCAATCCAAGCGATTTAATCGATATGATGAAGTGGCAGAAATTCTCAAACAACGTGGCCTTCTTTATCCTTGTTATGAGACAACAGAGGAATTAGAGCGGCGTCGTAAAATCCAGCTTTCACGCAAATTGCCTCCTGTTTATGACCGTGCAGCATTGAAGTTGACAACAGAAGAGAGAAAAAACTTTGAATCACAAGGTCGTAAACCCCATTGGCGTTTTCTTCTTCCTAATTTTGAAAGTGATCCTTTACACACAAAGCGAACAGAAGTTTGCTGGAATGATGCAATAAAGGGAAAGCAGACGATTGATTTAGCTTCTCTTTCAGATCCTGTTCTTATTCGTGAAGATGGAACCTATCTTTATACATTGCCGTCTATTGTTGATGATGTAGATATGGCTATTACGCATATTATTCGTGGGGATGATCATATTACAAATACAGGCGCTCAAATTGCTCTTTTTAAAGCTCTTAATGCAGAATTACCGGTTTTTGCTCATACCAATTTATTGGCGACAGTTTTAGGAAAAGGATTTTCAAAACGTAATAATGATCTTTCTATTCGTTCTCTACGGGAAGAAGGATTTGAATCTATAGCTGTTCAATGCCTTGCCGTTTTGATTGGGACATCGCAAAATGTGCGTCCCTATCCCAATCAAGCTGCGCTTTTAGAGCATTTTAATCTCCAAGATACGTCAATATCCGTTGCAAAATTTGATATTGCTGATCTTCTTGCTTTGAATAGTCATCTTGTCCATGAGTTAACCTATGAGGAAGTAAAAATGCGCCTTAAAAAACTTTCTATTGAGGGAGATAAGGCGGAATATTTCTGGAACGCGATAAGAAGCAATATTAATAAAGTCAATGAAGCTGTTTTTTGGTGGAAAATCATTCATGATGAACAGAATTTTGATACAGTAGCACTAGAGGATCGTGCTTTTGTGCACCAATCACTCGATTTCTTACCTGAAGGTGCTTTGAATGAGGAAAGTTGGAAAATTTGGACAACAGCATTAAAAGAAAAAACAGGTCGAAAAGGAAAAGCTTTATTTATGCCATTACGTCAGGCACTTACGGGCATGGATCATGGACCTGAAATGGGAAAAATTTTGCAGCTTTTAGGGCGTGAAAAGGTAACGGAAAGGCTCTCTAGGAAATAAGAGCGGATTTTTTAAAAGTATTTCGTTCATTTCACTCTTAAAGAGAGTAAAGAACGGGTTTATTTACACGTTTTTATAAGCATGAAAGCAGGAATATCATCACCAAATCCAATGGGCGTGTAATTCTTATTTTTTCGTGAGCGTTGTTGCTCAGATGGCTTCTCCTTATTATTTGCATTTTTGATATATTCTGTTTTATTCTCTTCTACAGATTTTTTAGTGTGAGCAACAGTCTCTTTTGGAGCAGTTTTCTTTGATGGTTTTGAAGATTTTTTCTTTACAACAATATCTTCTGTTTGATCATCGGCTATTAAAGTTGAGAGATCTCCATTGAGCCATTCAATTTTTTCATTACTCATTTCTTCGATGGCATTGATATATTTTTGATCAGCTTTTGTGACAATTGTAAAAGCTTTTCCGCTGCGATTTGCACGCCCTGTACGACCAATTCGATGGATATAGTCTTCAGCATGTGTAGGAACATCATAGTTAAATACATGACTTACAGCTGGAATATCGAGTCCACGGGCAGCAACATCAGAAGCAACAAGAAGTGTAAGTTTATTATTTTTAAAATCAGCTAGGGTGTTCATGCGCGAATATTGGTCCATATCTCCATGAAGTGCCCCTACATTAAAGTTATGTTTGATGAGCGATCTAAAAAGTTCAGAGATATCTCTCTTTCGATTACAGAAAATGATTGCATTTTGAAGCTCTGCACCTTCATTTTGGATAAGCTCTCGTAAAACCGCTCTTTTATCCCATGATTTATTTCCAGATTTGACAAGCCGTTGTGTAATTGTGGTAGCTGTTGAGGATGCTTTTGTAACTTCAACAGATACAGGAGAATGTAAAAATTGTTTCGTTAGTTTTGTAATTTCTGGCGCCATTGTTGCAGAAAAGAACAAAGTTTGACGCGTAAAAGGGGTTAGCTTACAGATGCGTTCAATATCAGGAATAAAGCCCATATCCAACATGCGATCAGCTTCATCAATCACAAGGATTTCAACGCCCATCAGGAGCAGTTTACCGCGCTCGCAATGATCAAGAAGGCGCCCTGGTGTTGCTATAAGAACATCAGCTCCCCGTTCAAGTTTGCGATCTTGGAGTTCAAAAGAAACTCCACCAATCAAAAGAGCAACATTTAAACGATGATTTATTCCGTATTTATCAAAATTTTCTTCAACTTGAGCTGCAATTTCTCTTGTTGGTTCTAAGATGAGTGTACGGGGCATTCGTGCTCTTGCACGACCTTTTTCAAGGAGAGTGAGCATAGGCAATACGAAAGAGGCGGTTTTACCTGTTCCCGTTTGGGCGATTCCTAAAACGTCTTTTCTTTGAAGGACATGCGGAATTGTTTCACTTTGAATAGGTGTCGGAGCTGTATACCCCGCTGATTTCACCGCATTAATAACCTTTGCGGAAAGACCTAAATCATCAAAACTGTTTAAAGATGGTATCATTTTTTTATCAACTGCTCTGTGATTTTAACTGCGCTATCTAATGATGATTATAACCAATATTCTACACTCTTTAAAAGTGTTAAGATGTTTTCACAAAAAAAACTAACTATAACAATCATATACATATAAAACGCATAATACAATCATTAATAGCGAAATTGTTCTGATAAAATGCGCTCATCCCATGAATGATTTGAGTCAAAAAGGATTGAAGCTGTTACTTCTGTTGCCATTGAAATAGTAACTGAATGGACAGATTTAACTTCAATATTATCTGCAGCAGCGTTTACAGGGCGTTTGTCAGGTTCAAGCATATCAAAGCGCACTGTTACTGTATCGGGAAGCAAAGCTCCATGCCAACGCCGAGGGCGAAAAGGGCTAACGGGAGTGAGGGCCATAAGGGGAGCCATAAGAGGTAAGATAGGTCCTTGTGCTGATAAATTATAGGCGGTTGATCCAGCTGGTGTAGCGACGAGGACACCATCACAACTTAATTGTTCCATGCGTACGTTGTTATCAATGGTGATGCGAATTTTTGCCGCTTGATAAGATTGCCGAAAGAGGGATACTTCATTAATTGCAAGCGCCTCGATAGAATCTTGACATTCAGATTTTGCAATCATGCGCAGGGGATGGATTTCTTTTTTATGTGCGGCAGCAATACGATTGGGCAATTTTTTTTCATGAAATTCATTCATAAGAAACCCTACAGAACCTTGATTCATACCATAAATAGGTTTGCCTGTGTTCATGACATCTCGTACGGTTTGTAACATTGTCCCATCACCACCGATTGCAACAACAATATCAGTTTCTTCCAGAGAAGAATGACCATAAACGGAAATTAATTTATGGGTAGCTTTGATAGCCTCCTCAGTTTCTGCGGAAATAAAATGAAAGCGACTTGGTAATGTAGCCATTTAAAAATTATCCTGATACTTATAATTTATGTTGTAACTTATTTTTGAGAGTTTTGAAGTTGTAATAAAAGCTCTTTTTATAATAAAAAGAGCATTGAATAAAGAGAAGTTATTTCAAGGTAAAGTATCATTAAAAAGTAAAAGGAATGCGTCGTTAGATAAACTACAAACGAGTAATTTTTTTATTAGAATGATAATTTAGCATTGAAGCTAAGAGTATGATTAGTTAAAAGACCATAACTGATTTTAATAATCAGTGTGAAGCACCCGTAGCTCAGCTGGATAGAGCGCTGCCCTCCGAAGGCAGAGGTCACAGATTCGAATTCTGTCGGGTGCACCAAATTCTTCAACTTCATATCATCCCAAATAACAATATTACCTAAAAAGAAGCCAATTTCCTCTTTATGAAAATGGTTATTCGAGTTGTTTATTAAGTTTTGCAGCGAATAAGCAAATAATTTTAAGAGAAGTAAAATTTACGGCTGCGTATATAATTTTTCGGTTAGCCATTTTGAACATCGAGATAAAAAAGCAAGATTATCTAAATGTGCTTTCAATTTAACTATAAACATTTATAATATAAAAATACATATTAATTCAATATGTTATTGTACAACTGATCTGGCGATGTTGATAGTAGATCGCTAAATATATTGTTTTGAGCATTAAAATAGATAGCTAAATTTGCTTTTATTCTATTTTTGGAGTTAAAGGTCGTTATGGTGATATGGAACGCAGATGAGGAATATCACCAGTTAAAGGAATAATAAGGGGGAAAAAACAACCGTCAAGATTTGAATTGTTTCAAAATGCTGTATTCGATATGGTTTTGATATGGGTATCTGGTGATTTCTCTATACACCAATATTGCCAGTTATGTTGGGTGAGGGATTGTTTACTTTTAATCAACTTTCTTATATACTAAACGCTAATTATGGTGGTTATTTAGTTGGGAGTATGTTCTTTACGTTTGGCAGAATTGGGATTATATTTCTTGCTCCTCGCATACTATCTTGTGCAGCTATAGTAATGAGTGCACTTAATTATTTTCATGGCGTTAACACTTAGTCCTTTTGATCCGTTTTGCTGCTGGTGTTGCGAGTGTAGCAATGATGGTTTTTGGTTCTATTATGGTCATGCAGCATAGCCATATGGGCGGGTTATTGCTTCGCTTTATGCAGGTGTAGGAGTTGGTATTCTACTACTAGGTAATGAATATGTTATTATTAGTTTGAACAGAGCGCTTGATGCAACAAACATTTGGTTTGGAGCTGGCTTAATGTCTGTTCAAAACTTTTAAAAACATACAGGTTTAATTATGATAACTATATCAAAAAACACCTCCGTTATTTCTTTCATTGCAAATGAAACCGCTCCTGTTAATCAGAAAAAACCATCCAAAATATGAATAGATCAATCAAATGGATTTCGTGACTGGTAATATATATATATATATATATATATTATCGCATTCGTGCTTTAAACGATTTTGGTGATGTAAAAAAAGGCGATCTAGATGCTTTTATTGAAAATGAAAGCAATCTCTCTCATGATGGTAATTGCTGGGTTGCTGATAATGTCTGTGTTGTAAAATCTGGTTGTGTTTATGAAAATATAAGGGGCTATGGCAATGCTGCCATTGGTGGCTATGTGTATGGCAATACCCTTATATGTGATAAAACCCATGTGTATTTTGGTGTTCATGTTTATGACAATGCTCATCTTTCTTATAACGTTTGAGTTTATCATTAAGCGCGGGTTTATGGGAATGCAAAATTATCCGGTAGTGCACGTATTCATAGCAATGCCGCGGTTTATGATCATGCGGTTGTTAGGCAAGGTTTACGGCAATGCTAGCGTGGGGTGTCATACTAAGGTCTACGGCTCTGTTTATGGCAATGCCAAGATCTCCTGATTATATCGTGATTAGAAGTAATGTATATGGCAATGCAAGAATAAAAAGACATAGCGATTTATATTCGGTTCCCATAAATTGTGAGGTTTATGAAAGTGATGATGTTATCAAGATTGATAAGCAGAATAAATGACAGACGTGGAGGGTGCTTCTTTGATGGTTATAAACGCATCATAAAAGAAAGCTGTGCCAATTGATATGACGCTGCTTTTAAATAGAGGTACTACAGATCATACAAAAGAAGTCAATAATGAATGCATGTATACAAAACGTATCACATTGCAAACGCTCTATTCTATTGATTAAAACTGATCAAAAGGAACGTAAATAACAGATATGATCTTTAATCACTCATTTGAATTACAGAACCTATAAACACTTTATGTATGGCTATAAAGCGTATTAAGAATAACGCTCGCATTTTTGAAGTGGTCATTTGACATAAAGTACATTATCAAAATGTCTCAACGCTTGGTAGGTTCATATCAAGACAATCAAGAGAAAATGCGTATTAAGTGAATATTTGTAACAAAACCCGTTGTTTACATTTACGAACATTGGTTTTTAAAAGCAGCTTTTCATAAGACAATAAACAACCGCTTTTTATAAAATCTAAGGCTTTTAAACTGTTATAAATCTAGGTTTCAAACGTATTTATAGAGATATCATTTTATGTCTCTAAACGTTTAAACGTTCATTTAGTGAGGTTCTCATAAGCGTATTTTCACTTTGCATTTAAACATAACTTCTTTTCAAATAAGCCGCTCTATATTTGGGCTGGCAAAATTAACCAGCCCAAATTTGAGCTCGTTAACTTTAGAGTAGAGCAGTCTTTAATATTGTCGCTTTTGACTCAAAATTGAGTAAAACACCATGCCTTTGTAATATGATTGCAATCCTTTTGAAATTTATCTACTTATCTTTGTCTTAATAAGTATCCTCAAATTTGAGGGGATTTCATTTGGTTTCGTATTTTTAAACTGTAACTTTTAAAACGTTTTTTGCTTGTTTGCCTGCGTTATATCATTAAAAATCTTTTGATTTCTACGACATAACATTATCAATTTCATTACCTGTTGTGATGATAGTATCTATATAATGTCTGCTTATTATTGACTAACTTTTTAGTAAGCGGCGCTTTAAAATCGACTTGTTTTTAAATCCTTTTATGTGCCCTTAATGAATTAAAACCTATTCTATGATAGTTTCAAATGATTATTTCCTTTAAGGTTTAGCTCAAAAAAGAGTAAACCCCATACCATTTTTAAAACGCATGCAATTTATGTTATCGATAATTTCAAACGATTACGTTTTTAATAATGCGATTTGTGTGTGATAAAAACGTATCATAAAATTTATGAACTGTTATGAATGATAGCTGCGTTCACTTCATTTGAATGTTTACATGCGTTTTATGGTCTATCCATACATGGTAATTGTTTATGAAAAATGGTTAATTAAATCACGTATAAAAGTGTAGATTTTAAATGGGATTCATATAAAATAATTTGCACACAAACTATTGACTTTATTATATTTTTTTATGAATAAGATTCCATCTCGTTTAGACGTTACAAAAGAAATCACCAAAGGCCTTATTGATAAGATTCTTCTCTTACACGGCGTTATCACTTTTGTTTGCAAAAATCTGCTTCGCTTTTGACTTTTGATATGGATAAAACCTCTTTTGAGCTAGAGCAAAGAATTTTTTAATCATGGAGAGTGCAACAGTGCTCTTCAAAATCTTGATTGGTCTGTTGAAAAAATTAAAGAGGTAGATAATTATTCAGCACGTTATCAACTACCAGATTGTGAAGTACAAATTCTTTATAATGACGCAATTATCAAAGGTTATCCGTAATTTGATGTTGGAGTTTCGATTAGTACTGGTATTTTAGCTGCTGCCTGTATGGTAATTGATCCCTATCAATTCTCAGCACTTACAAGATCTACAACTTGATTTTTATAAAAAGGGGTTGAGAGTTTGTGAAGAAGGAATATATGCAGATTGGTTGGAATTAAGCTTGATTATGTCTTGAAATAGGCGATAGAAAGAATTGATCTTCATAAATGCTTTTATTTCAGATATGGAGCACCATCTTGGCGAAAGAATGAAGTTGGAGGTACATAAGGTTATCAAGGTAGACTATGCTGATTATAGCTTACTTCATATTGGTGCACTGGCTTTATTGGGTGATGTTGCAACCTTACAATCTTATTATCAAAGTTTCGGTGCAGAGGATCATTTAGGCTTTGATGAAAATACCCAACAGCTTCATTTTGAACGTGCATTGGCTTTTAGTCAAAGAAGTAGTCAAATCTAAGCAACTCAGCTACGTTTTCATTGCGAAAGTAGTAAAAAATATGAACCATCTGGAAGAAAAACAAAGTTCTTAATAAGAGCTTTCCAGAGAGGTGGAGTTTCATTCTTGGAAGGAAAAAATAGCTAAATTTATCGAAACAAAAGCTAAGGAATAGCTCCTTAAGAAATATCAAGAAGATCTAAAAAGATTATAGGAGCCAGAGTCTGGTTTAAAGATGCCATCATCAGTTGAGTAAACTCAACAATGGTGGAGTTTTATCCATTGGCGGAAATCTGATGTTTGAAAGAGGCTTTCTTGATGTGAAGGTAATATTGTAATAAATAATTATTATAAATCAATATGTTGTATATATTCATTGTTTTGAGATTAATGACCATTGACAAATAATTTTGCACCATTTTCTCTCTCCCAGCTTTTCGTCAATCATCAATGAAAATTTTTTATAATGGAAAGTTCATTGATAATATAACTTTTGTATGTCATTATTTTACGCTTAAAAAAAATATAAAAATAATGAAATGCAATTGAGTTATCAACTGCTTATTCTTTTCAATTTTTAATCATAAAAAAATCTTTTTATTCATTTTGCTTATAAAAAGAATTAGCTTTTTTCTGGTGATACAAGTGGAGAAATAAGGATTTTAGATATGTTTCTGCGTTCCATTTCAATCACTTTAAAGTGTAAACCATCAGTTTCAAAGCTTTCTCCCTCATTTGGTAAATGACCAAACTGCCAAAGCATAAAGCCTGCCAGAGTCGTATAACGATCTGCTTCATCCACAAGGTTACGCCCAAGATAACCACTTAAACGGCGGATATCAGCATATCCCTCAACAAGAAGACTGCCATTTTCAAGTTGTTCTGCGATCATGAGTTCTTCATCGTCATCAGGAAAGTCTCCTGCAATAGCTTCAAGAATATCGGTTGGTGTTGCAATTCCTTCAAAAGATCCATGCTCATCAACAATAATTGCAAGCTGAATCGAAGAATGACGTAATTGCTCCATCAATCGTAAAACACTTGTGTTTTCATGAACAACGAGGGGTTCTCGCATAGCTTTTTTCCAATTAATCTTTTTTCCCTCAGCCAAATTCAAAAGAAGATCTTTTGTCAACGCAACGCCAACAAATTCATCCACTTTTTCACGCGCAAGAATTAAGCGGCTATGTTTAACCTTTTGTAATTCTTCACGCATTTCATTTTCATCAGAATTTAAATCTAACCACTCAATTTCATTACGCGGCGACATGATAGAGCGAACAGGGCGATCAGCTAAATCGAGAACACCACGAATCATCTCCTTTTCTTCTGGTCTAAACAACTCAGAAACTGCGGCCTGTTCAGCAATAACATCTACAGTCTCAGCAAGGTGACTATCTTTGCTTCCTCCTCCTAAGAGCCTCAAAACAGCATCAGCTGTTCTACTGCGTAGATCATTCGTTTTAATCATTTTTTCACGGTTACGACGTCCAATTTGATTAAAAGCTTCGATGAGAACAGAAAAACCAATAGCAGCATACAAATACCCTTTTGGAATATGAAAACCAAATCCTTCAACAATGAGAGTAAAACCAATCATCATCAAAAAACCAAGACAAAGGATTACAATAGTGGGATGACGATTAATAAAACGCATAAGAGCACCAGATCCGCACATCATTACTCCCATAGCAGCTATGACTGCGATATACATAACTGCTGCCTGCTCTTTTGCAATCATACCTGTTGCGGTAATAATACTGTCTAGTGAAAAAACGGCATCCAGCACCACGACTTGGACGATTACTTGCCAAAAAACAGCATAACCAACGCCTGTTTTTCTTTCATGTGATACTCCTTCTAACCTTTCATGTAATTCTAGCGTTCCCTTTGCGAGCAAAAAGGCTCCACCACCGATTAAAATAAAGCTATGCCAACTAAATACAAAAGATGAAAGTGAAAGAATGACCCTATCGAGTCTCATAACCCATCCAATAACGGTAAGAAGGAAAAGCCGCATAATTAATGCTAAAGTAAGACCTATAAAGCGTGCGCGGTCACGCAAATGCAGTGGCAATTTTTCAGCTAAAATTGCAATAAAGATAAGGTTATCTATTCCTAAAACAATTTCGAGAAAAACCAGCGTGATCAAACCAAACCACGCATGGGGATCAGTGATCCATTCCATCATTCCTTACCTTTTAGAAGCTTAAAAGCGCGCGATTGACAAAAAAAATTCATAGGCTTTTATTCGTATATTGGATCATGAACATTGAATGTAAAAAACTTATATTCAAAGAAAAAAACAGCACAATATTGCTTGAATGCATGTAATTGTTGATAAAACAAAATGATGCCCCATCCCGCTTACAACCACAAGAAGGTTCATCTAATTTTCGCTCGGGCATTATGCTCGATAATCCTCTAACTATAGGTTCTGTATAACAATCAGAACATTTATTTATAAAGCTTCCTATAATGGGTTTATTTTTATATAAGATCAAGTGGTGAATATCATATTTTTAACCTTACAGACAATGAGTTTATATAACAAACAACAAAATATCTGGACATCTATCCTTAGGAGCGTTATAGAAACGCTCATTCTCGTCTTTTGAGAAGCTTATGGGTGATTAGCTCAGTCGGTAGAGCAGCTGACTCTTAATCAGCGGGTCGTGGGTTCGATCCCCTCATCACCCACCATTTTATTTTATACCGTAAATAACTTATTGATTGCGTAATTTTTTTTTAAGGTACGAGTTGCTAAATAAAATTGGGCAGTAGGATTTCCCCATATCTGTTTGTTTAAAAGTGAAGATTGTTGATATAGCTTAGTCATCGGTGTTTGTACTTTTTAGGGGACTCAAAGAACTTCCAAAGGACATTTAAAGATCTTTTAATGCGTATTGTTTCTTTTTTTAAGTTGCAATTGGTAAGGAGAAGCCTCTTACCGACAATTGTGTTATTTAAAGGGGTATAAAAATCAACAGTTTTCACTTCTTTTAATATAAATTGATTAAATTTTTTTTGGATTTTTAGCATATTGTTTAAAGACAGAAGAAACTTTACACTTTAGTTGTGTCAGCAGCATGGATATTTTTTGATAACTCTCCCGCTTAAACAAAAAACTTCTGTAATAATCATCAGTATTCCAAGAGGGTAAATCAAGATAAAATAAAGTAGTTAGCTGGACATACAAGTAATAAAATTAGATCAGTTTAATTGTTTAAAGCTAATACCTGTTAAACGAAAGACAATAAACTTTAATGAGGCTTAAAGTTTTAAAATATTAAGCTGTGTGGTTACGCTATGCTGTCTTTCCGTTAGCTAAACCTCTAAAAATATAAATATTAAGAAAGCCACTCAGATTCATTATAATATATTGATTTATAAAGAATTGATTATTCTTTATTAAAAAAACTTTACTATCATAAACTTCTTTTGTTTCAATCCCTCTTATAATGAATTAATTAAAATCATTCATTTTTGCATCATAAATGGGATTAACGTGTGGATAAAGACTATTGAAGAAAGGCATAAAAATAATTCTTATTAATGTTCTTAAGTGCTAAAAGTTATCATAACATTGGAAAAATAGTATAATGGCGCAGGCTTACTCTTTTATTAAGTATAAAGATGATGGTGCAACAATAGCTTTACTATTATACCATTTATGGGTATTGTTGTGTAATGGAGAAGAGCGTTGAAAGAGGTTTCTTAAAAAAGATATGTAAATTGGCAACACGATGGTGTTTTGTTCTTTTATAGGTACATAAAAAAAGAAGTCATTGATAGCCTTTTATTTATTCAGGTGGTGTTTTGGGGGCTCTTTTCCAATATTGTTGCGCCTCAAAAATGACGACCACAAATAATGAAAGGATGAGCGGTATAATCAAATAAAACATTCTAAAGACAATAAGTGCTGCAATAACATCGGTTGGATTTATATTGGGCATGCCTGTTATGAAAAGAGCTTCAAGAACTCCTACTCCTCCTGCTGGAGCATTAGAGAGAAGAGTTATCGTAAAAGACGCTAGGAAAACACCAAGAACAGAGATAAAATGAATATCTGCGTTATGTGGGAGAACAGCATATATAATTCCTGCTGCTCCTAAAAGCTCTAGAGGGCTAATGAGAAGCTGTTGAATAACAATTTTCAGTCGTGGATAGGAAAGTTGAATTTTCTTCCCCAAGCGTAAGGGTTTTAACTGAAGCCAGCTGCCAAACGTATAAAGTGCTATACAGCTGAGTAAAATTGCTCCAGCCGTTGTTCCGAGCCATTCAGGAAGTTCTTTATGAATGAGGGTGATAATTTCGGGTTGCAGCACCAAAACGATTCCCAAAAGTAAGATTGTGCCGATTACAAAAGTAAAAGAGCAAAAACCTACTAATATTGCGATTTCTGTTCCGTTTAATCCTTTCATTTTATAGGCGCGATAGCGTACAACGGCACCAGAAAAAACTGAAGCACCGATATTGTGTGAAAGAGCGTAGGTTGTAAATGAACATATAGCGATAAAAATCCAAGAAATTTTATGGCCTAGATGTTGCAAGGCAATTCGATCATATCCAGCAAGAGCAGCATAAGCTAGGAGAGAACATAAACAGGCTAATAACCAGTGCTGTGCATTTAAATTGCTCAAGCGCTCCAATACATCCCCAAATGAAATGGCAGAGAGCTTCATGTAAAGAATTCGAATAGATACCAGCATTGCTAAGATACCAATCAATGGCCATATAAATTGCTTTATTTTCACGATTCTGTATCCATTTTATGTTTTCTGTAAATTTTCATGATTGAGCATATTCCTTACAGATCTTCGTTCTGTTATATACTCTATAATGCCATTGGCAATTTCTTCATCATCTGTTACTACAACATCAGCACCTAAATCAATGAGATATGTTGTTTCTGTGTCGGATAATGCATGTGTGATTATCTGGATATCTTTCTTCATATCACGGATATTCACGATACATTCTCCTACTTCAATGGTACTTCGCATTGTAATAACAACTTTATGTGCATTATTTATATTTGCTGCGTTCATTATTTCTTGTTGAATGATATTGCCGCAAATAGCCTCAAAGCCATCTGCAATCGCTTTATCAGAGAGGCGTTTTGATTCTTCTACGATCACTATAGGTTCACCTCTATTTATTAAAGATAATGCAACACACTTACCGATACGACCATAGCCAATAATTACGATATGGTTGTTTTTTAAGGTCATCGGTAAAAAATCTTGGTCAGGATCTTGTGGATCAATATCAATAATTGTTTGGGTATTTTGTGAAGATGCAGAATTTTTTTCTAGACATTTTTTAATTTTATTACAGGCAATGAAAACAAGAGGATTGAGCAAAATAGAAAAAATTGCTCCTCCAAGAATTAAATCATGAGCGTCATTGTTTAAAAGTCCTAAGCTTAAACTTAAACCAGCAAGGATAAAGGAAAATTCTCCGATTTGGGCAAGGCTTGCAGAAATAGTCAAAGCTGTTGCATTAGAATAGCGAAAAGCTTTAACGATGAAAAAGGCAACAGCAGATTTTCCGATTACGATAATGAATAAGGTTGCTAAGAGAGGGAAAAAATGAGTTAAGAGTTTCTCGGGGTCAAATAACATGCCTACAGAAACAAAAAAGAGAACAGAAAAAGCATCGCGCAGTGGTAAAGATTCTTCCGCGGCACGGTGGCTTAATTCTGATTCGCTCATGACCATACCAGCAAAAAAAGCACCAAGAGAAAGAGAAACTCCAAATAAATGAGCGGCTCCGAAAGCTACTCCTAATGCAATAGCAAAGACGCTAAGACGAAATAATTCACGTGATCCCGATTGTGCGCTCATTTTTAAAAGCCATGGGATAACGCGTCGCCCAATGACGAGCATAAGTGCAATAAATACAATTACCTTCAGGATGGTGAGACCAAAAATACCCCAAATACTTAAATCCAACCATTGAACAAGAGGATCCAACGCTTCTTTTTTGGTATTGCTGAGGGCACTTGCCAAGGAAGGGATGAGGACAAGTATAAGGACCATTGCTAAATCCTCAATAATCAACCATCCAACGGCAATGCGTCCTTTTTCTGTTTCAATAAGATGACGTTCTTGCAAAGCACGTAGCAGGATAACGGTACTTGCTATGGATAAAGCAAGACCGAAAATCAAACTACCACTAAAGCCCCATCCCATAATCAGACCAAGGCACAAACCTAGAAAAGTAGAAAATGCCATTTGTGCAATAGCAGCGGGGACAGCAATAGCTTTGACAGATAAAAGGTCTTTTAATGAAAAGTGGAGCCCAACACCAAACATCAGCAAAATAATACCAATTTCAGCAAGTTGATTAATGATGACGGAATCTATTTTAAATCCGCCTGTATTGGGTCCTACAATAACACCAGCTAACAAATAGCCTACAAGGGGTGAAATACGTAAACGGCTAGCAATCATTCCCAAGAGAAATGCTAAACATAAGCCTGCAACAATAGTTGTGATAAGTGGTGTGTCGTGGAGCATGGATTATTTACTATTCTTGATCAAAAAGCGAATGAATGAAAACGACTATATTTCTATGAGAAGAGAGGCGAGATGTACCATACGCATTAAAGGGCATTTTTATTTCACTTTGATATTTGCACGATTATTTCGCTCACGCCACCAATTTCCTAGCAGGAGTAAAATAGGAGCAGCAATAAAGATAGAGGATGATGTTGCAATAATAATCCCAAAGACCATGGGTAATGCAAAATTATGAACAGCACTTCCACCCCATATCGCCATGGGGAGCATCGCAAGAATTGTTGTGGCTGATGTAAAAAAACAACGTACAAGAACCTGATTAATTGACAGATCAATCAGCTCGCGCAACGGCATTTTTTTATAAAGACGCATATTTTCGCGCATCCTATCATAGACGACAACTTTATCATTTATAGAATATCCAACAATTGTTAAGAGTGCGGCGATAGCCGTTAAATTAAAATCAAATTGAAATAAAGCAAAAAAGCCAATCATTTTTGTGGTGTCTAGAATGAGAGTGATAATTGCTCCAATGGCAAAGAACCACTCGAAGCGTAACCATATATAGAGAGACATGGCAATAGCCGCAAGAATAACAGCAGTAAAAGCAGCTGTGGCAAGCTCACCTGAAATTTTGGGACCAACAACTTCTATTTGATCGAATGTGGTATCGGGATAGATATTTTGTACAGCTGTTTTGACCTTATCAATGGCGGTGGTTTGTTGTGCTTCGCCACCGCTTTGTTTCTGCATGCGAATTAATACGGTATTTTCGTTATCAATATTTTGCAAGGTAACTTCACCAATATTAAGAGTAGAAAGCTTGGAACGCAGAGTTGCTAGATCTGCTGGTCCTTTCGTGGCAATACTCATTTGGCTTCCGCCAATGAAATCAATACCAAAATTCAATCCAGGCTTAAAAAAGAGAAAAACTGAAGCCATTGATAAAACAATTGAGACGCCAATACCAATGAAACGTGCTTTCATAAAGTGGAAAGTTGTGTTTTGTGGCATGATGTTGAAAGCAGAGTGAATATGCAATTTTTTAATCTTCCATTTACGAACGATCCAAATCATGATGATGCGTACAATGGTGATATTTGTAAACATGGAGATGATAATACCAAGCAACATTGTTACGGCAAAACCACGAACGGGACCGGTCCCGAACCAAAATAGTAAGACGGTCGCTATAATTGCTGTAACATTTGCATCAACAATGGTTGCAAAAGCGTGTTTAAATCCACGATCTAGGGCTGCAAAAGCACCCACACCTTTTCGACTTTCTTCACGGATACGTTCATTGATAAGGATATTAGCATCAACGGCAATACCGATGCCTAAAATAATACCAGCAATACCAGGCAGCGTAAGTGTAGCTCCCAAAAGACTCAGTGCAGAAAATGTTAAAATTGTGTGCAGAGCTAGTGCTATATTGGCAATTAATCCCCAAATACGGTAGAGAAGAAAAATAAAAATTGCAACAAGAATAAAGCCAATTATGCCGGTGTAAAGTCCCATTTGGATAGCATCAGCACCAAGATTTGGACCTACGGTTCTCTCTTCAATGACTGTGAGTGGTGCGGGGAGGGAACCAGCACGAAGCAGAGCAGCCAGAGTTGAGGCTTCTTTGGGGTCAAAGTTTCCTGTAATTTGACCTTGTCCATTGGGAATGACACTATTGATGGTCGGAGCGGTTAAAACTTTATTATCCAGAACAATGGCAAAAGGACGGTTAATATTTTGTCGTGTTATATCGGCAAATATTTTTGCGCCAGCGGAATCTAGCGTAAATGAAATAATGGAACGTCCTGGTATTTGGGGGTCAAAACCTGCACGGGCATCTTTCAGGACATTTCCATCTAAAGCAATTTGATCATAAATTGCATAATGTTGTGTTGCATCAGTGTATCCAGGGAGAATAGAAACACCTATAGGGGGATTATTGGGGTCCACATTAGAAGGAACAAGATGAAAACTCATCTTAGCGGTTGTTCCTAAAAGATCACGCAGTTGTTTTGGATCTTGTAGTCCAGGCAATTGGACCATAATACGATCATTTCCGACCTTTTGGATGGCTGGTTCTGAAACACCAACTTGATCTATACGACGACGGATGATTTCTAAGCTTTGTTCAATAGCATTGCTGACACGGTCTTTTATACCAGCTTCTGTTAATGTGACGCGGAGAGTTTCATTTTGAGCACTGATCGTGATGTTATGTTCTGTTGTGCCAAAGCTACTGTATATGGGGGTTATTAATGTTTTCAAAGCAGAGAGTGCTTTTTCAGTTTGCGATGGGTCAGAAATAAGGGCAATAACGCTATCTTCAACGATACGCACACTTGAGGTGCGGATTTGTTTTTCACGCAATACATTGCGCACATTGCTTAAAACTATATGTAACTGATCGCGTTTTAACGTTTTGCTATCAACCTCGAGCAGGAGAGAAGAGCCTCCTTGAAGGTCAAGACCAAGTGCTACACGGGTGTCGGGTAAGAATTTCGAATTTTTAACTTGTTCGTGTGAAAATAAATTGGGTAAGGCAACATAAATGCTGCTTAAAAGAATAAAACAATAAAGGGTAGTTAACCAACCAGGTGTACGCATGATATATTCCGTAAATAGGCAATCTAACAGTTATTCAAAGTTAAAAGCACAAGTAAAATAAGATGATCGTTTTTATATTCAAGGAAGAGAATTAAGTATGTTCATTGGGAGGAGCGCGTTTATTTGAGAAATATTGTGTTTTAACGTTACGAAATCGTGTGTCAACAGCTGGAATCTTTATTAAAAAGAAATCCAATGTTAGGATTTTTTGAAAGGTCCTCATAAAAATAGATTCTGTATGGAGTGTTACAAGTTTTTTGTTTTCAGTTGTGGTAACATTCACCTGATCACACTTATGATGTAAATCAAATCTATTCGTTTTAATGACGTTATTGGTGTGTGATTGTTTGATTAAATAAGCACGCGTTTCTAGGTTGCTCGTCAAGAATACACCTAAACTGGATAGAAAAATCCAGGTTGTCAAAGGAAGAAAATCTTCTTTTTTGCAATAAAGGTGCAAAAAAAACATGCTAGAGTGCCTTCTTTAATCTTATTGAGTTCAGCTTATTTATCATTCTTTTATCTTATTACCAGTATTATAGGATAAGGGAAAGCTTTTATAAGATTATTCTATAAAAGTTGAAAATATCTACTTTATACCATATTTAAAAGAGAAAAATAAAATCCCTTTTGTGCTCATAAGGTAGATATGTATTCATTTTGTAGAAAAAACATCCACATACTTTTCCTTCTTTTGGGGATTATCTTTGTATTTAATTCTGGTGCATGGGGTAATAAGGGGGCACAAAATACAATTGTCGAACAAACGATAGCTTCTTATTCAGTTGATGAAATTATTCTGCAACAACAGTTGATTATTAAGACTCTTGAAGAAAATACTGAAACTTTAAAAAGAGATTTTGACAGAAAGCCAGAAGATGAGCGTGCTTTAGAAGAATTACGGTTACGTGCACAAGATATCAGTGAACGTGCTATTGAGGCAGCATTTGTTTTGCGTCCTCCTCTTAATGAGATTAATACACTTCTTGATCAATTAATGGAGCTCCATCGTGACGTGAAAAAACTGAAAAGCTCTGTGAAGGAATATTCCTATTTGATAGAGCAAAAAGCTAAAATTAACAGTATCATGCTTCGTTTTGAAGCAATTTTCTTAGCGGCAAATAGAATAGCTGAACTTTCTATTTCTCAATCTCGGGAGCTTTTTAAACGCACGCTTACGTATAGGCTTGAGTTTTCGATTCCGATGGTTAAACATCTCGTCCAAAAAACAAAAGAGGCTTCATCAGATTTTCTTGTGTTGTTAAATTCTTGGTGGAATTTTATATTTTACTTCAAGTTTTTACAACTATTTCTTTGCTTTTTAATTCCACTTTTTATTACTTTGGGACTTTCGTATTTTTCTCAAAAAGTTCTTGTTCATGTGTATTGCCACTTTACGAAGTCTAATGAGGAAATATCTTATTTACAACGCTTATTGATCGCCTTTATTTCAGTTCTCTTACCTTCACTTGTATGTATTCTTTGCGTTTATCTTGTGTTGTTTTTGTTTCGTAGTTTTAACTTAGATCCAGGTAAGCTTACAACAGTTTTTGATATGATAGGTTGTCAAATTATTTTATTATTTTTAATCAATCGATTAGCGGTTGTTCTTCTATCATCGAATAGGCCCCATGTAGGTCTTCTCAAGATTACATCATCGTCTGCTTATCAATTAGTGATTTTACTCACTTCTTTAGGGGGTATTTTGGCATTTGACGCTGTTCTTGATAGTATTTATCAAATCATTTCAGCGCCTCTATCTTTGACAATTGCTAAAAGTTTTATTGCTGTTTTTCTTGTAGCGATATTGCTATTTATAATATCATTTGTACCTTTGCGGTTTAGACGTAGGCGTGTTCAAGAAGAAAAAAAAGAGCCATACTTTTGGCCATTTTATATACGCATTCCTCTTATTGGCTTGGGGTTACTGCTCTTTGTATTGAATTTTTTAGGTTATGTTGGACTTGCGCGTTTTATTACGCAGCAAATTATGATTGATGGAGCATTTTTAGTTCTCATGTATTTAGGAATACAAAGCGCTCAAGCACTTGGAACTAAAGACCAATTTATGAAAACAACGGTTGGTCATCTTTTGATGCAGAGGTTTCATTTAGAAGAAAAAACGATGAATCAATTGGGAGTTTTTATGAGCGTTTTTCTCAATTTATTTGTTGTTATATTTTGTGCAATGCCAATTGCTGTACAGTTTGGATTTTCCTATTCTGATTTAAAAGCAGTTTTGTGGCAATCGGTGACCGGTTTTCAGATTGGAAATATTAGTCTTTCTTTGATTTCTCTTGTAACAGGAATTATTTCTTTTTGTGTTTGCTGGTTTCTTATTCGCCGATTTATTGGTTGGTTAGATAATGTGGTGTTGGTTCATGGAGAGTTCGATTCTGGTATACGTAATTCTATCAAAACAGTGATAAGTTATGGAGGCGTTGTTGTATCTGCTTTGACCGGATTATCAATGGCAGGTTTGGATCTTAGAAATTTCGCTCTTATTGCTGGAGGACTTTCACTTGGTATAGGTTTTGGTTTACAGAATATTGTCCAAAACTTTGTCTCTGGACTTATTATTTTAGTTGGAAGACCATTTAAAATAGGGGACTATATAGAATCTGGATCAGTAGGGGGTGTTGTTAAGCGTATTAGTGTGCGTGCAACGGAACTTGAGACAATTCAGCGTAAGACGATTATTATTCCCAATTCAAGCCTTATTAATAACAACGTTAGTAATTGGACACGACGTAATAAAGTAGGACGAATTGATATACCCGTTACTGTATCATCTAAGGTTGCTCCAGAGCATGTTGCTGAAATTTTGTTAGAGATTGCTTCTGCGACAGAAGGCGTTTTAAAAAATCCTATCCCACAGGTGAGTTTTACAGCATTTGATCGTAAGAGCTTTTCCTTTAATTTGGCTATTTATGTGCCTAATATTACCTCATCTTCTCATGTAACCAATGCTCTTCGATTTAGGCTATATAAGCGTTTTGCTGAGGAAGGAATCTTAGAATGCTAAAATATACTTATGTTTTGATTACAGTTATTCTATTAAGTATTTTTACCATAACAGCTTTTGCTGCAACAGTGAAGAATACTGATTTAAAGATACAATCTCTTATTGTTGTTGAAGGAAGTATACCTTCAAAAATTTCTTTAAATACTCATCAAACAATTACAATTTGTATGAAGGGATGTTTTATAACTTTTCCTAATAAAGACCGTTTTGCAATAAAGGCAGATGATAATATAGAAATCAGTAGGGGAAGAGCAATTTTTAAATAAAATGATTGAGATTTTTTGTTTGGGGACAAGATTTAGAAGGATAATGATATTGTGTGTAATTAATAATCTCATCCTTTAGAAAATGGTAAAAAAAAGGTATGATTGTAGTATAAAATGGACGTTTTTTTATACTATGTAGAATCTACAGTATGCATTTGGGATGTAAGAATATTGGGGTATTTATAGTATTGTTAATGAACATCGATTTTCTAAAAATAATTACATCATTTTTAGAATTTTTTCATAAAAAAGGCATAAAATATACTATTTTGTGATTTTTTTGCGGTATTTTAAATACAAAATGTTTTATATTTCCTCCTTTTGAAAAGATAATAGGTATTTTTATTAAATCTTTATTATTTGAAGTAATAATTATTATAATATTTTAAAATTTATTTGATAATATTAAATTTTGATGTAATGATATATTAGTATAGTAATAGATTTAAATGTAACTATAAAGGAGTACATGCGATTTTGCGGCATAAGATTTTATAAAACTTTGTTTTTCTAAATGTGATTTTTGATTATATTTAAATTTAGCAATGGGGTATAATTTTATGAATACAAAATTTATAACAGCATCTGTTTTTTCTTTGATTTCACCTTCTATAGTACAGGCTGCAGATGTGGTGGCTCACGAAGAGCCAGTACATGTTGCCTCAGAAGTTGTTGCTTCTTCACCTTTTTCTTGGGGAGGTGTTTATTTCGGGGGGCAAGTTGGTGGCTTTTCAAGTAAGATTTCTGCAACAGCGCCTGATGTTAATATTCCTCTCTATCCTGATGAGGAGAGTAAAAGTAAACCATGGGTGCCTGTCGAGAAACAGCATATGCCCGATCTTTCTGGGTTTATAGGTGGTTTTTATGCGGGTGTTAATTTTGATCTCGGTAATAATTTTATTATGGGGATTGATACGGATATCATTTTAACGGAAAAAAAGGATACAAAAACAAGATTTCAGGCTGATGAAACGAGTGCAGGTGGTCCTGACACTGGTGGATCGGGCACTGAAGGATCGGGTAGTGATACTGAGGAATTAGGTACAGAAGAAAAAAGTCGAAAAAAGGCAAAAATTGTCAGGAGAAAAGGTAGAGGCTTTTCTCGCTCTTCTGCAGAGGATAAAGAAGAGAAAGACAGTTTAACGTTTAATCATACGTTAAAACAAAAATGGACAGGGGCTACACGGGTGCGTGTTGGGTTTTCTGCGGGGCGTGTGATGCCTTATATTGCTGGTGGTGTTTCTTATGGACAGTTTCAGGATATTTTGTCGACAGTAATTACGGGAGGTGAGCCATTTAATAGGACATCGGATGTAACAAAAACGATGATTGGTTATACTCTCGGTGGTGGTGTTGATTTTGCAATGACAGATCATCTTGTTGTGCGTGCGGAATATCGTTACTCAGATTTTGGTAAAAGGAAATTCAAAGACGAGATTGAAGTTAAGTATAAGACGAATGATTTTCGCGCAGGAATAGCTTACAAATTCTAATTTTGTAGGATAAAGGAGCTTAAATTTAAGAGGTCCTATTTCTTTGATAGGGCCTTTATTTTTTAATTTTATGCATTGTAAACACTATTTTATGGTGAAAAAAGGGGGGCTTTGACTTTGAGTGAGAATGAGGAGGTAAGGAAGAGTTACTCAGATTCTTAATTGTTAAGAATAAAAAATTTTTAGTTCACGAGGTGTGGTTGAAACATTTGTTGGCAAAGAAGGATTGCTTCGTCTTTCATATTATTACAGTTATCACTTTATAATACCGTTATAGAGTTGCAAACAGTAAACTTAAAGAGAGTTTTTACTATCTAAGTAATGAGAAAATAAAGAAAATTTACGTCGAGCAGGGGGGTATTTCTTTACGAGAAATTGCCTCTAGTACTTTTGAAGCGAAAAAAAACGAATTGAAAAATGAAGGAAAAGCAGCAAACTGGTTAACACCTCTTGAGTTACATGTTTTTCCTAAACTTGGTGATACGCCAATCATTGAACTGACGCAAATTGATATAAAAGGATGCATTTCTCCCATTTGGAAGACAAAAAACGAAACAGCAAGTAAAGCTTTATCCCGCTTGAATATAGCTATAAAACATGCGGTGGCACTTAGTATAGATGTGGATATGCAATTAAAAGCAAAAGCTTTATTAGAAAAGTTTATTCAAAATACCCCAAATATTCCAGCTATGCCATGGAAAGAAATGCCTAAGTTTTTTCAATCTTAAAATGATGAGCTTGTATCACATCTAGCTTTAAAACTTCTTATTTTGACGGTTTTTTTTATACCAATCAGGCATATTTAGAGATTTATGGATCAATATGGATTATCCCAAAAGAAAATATGAAGAGAATTGTTGGAAAGGTTTCTGATTTTCATGTGCCGCTTACAGCTGAAGCGCTTGCTGTTATTGAAAAAGCAAAAAAATGGTTTTTTATTTGTTGAGAGTTTTGGAAAGCCTATATCTAATGTAGCACTTTCTAAATTCATGAAAGACAAAGGTTTTAATTATAGACTTCATGGTTTCAGATCGATTCTGCGGGACTGGATAGCAGAGACAACGTCAACACCATTTGAAATTGCAGAATCTGTTCTTGTGTATTCAGTTGGGAATTCAGTGACAAAGGCTTACATGCGGACGGATTTTTTAGAATAGCGCCGTGTCCTCTTAGAACAATGGGCGTCTTTTATATCTGGAGAGGCTTGATAATTGTTATGTCTATTGTCGCGTCAGGTGTCTAAGAAACATTTAAGCGATTAGCGGATAGATTACGATATAATCTCTCTTTCCTCGCTTTAAAAGCGGGGAGGGGGTAAAGCTTTCAGTTTTTGGTTAGCCACTGTTTTATAATGTGCAAAGATATTGTCTATCGCATCCATAATACGTGAAAAATCAAGGGCTAATAAGAGTATAATGAGTACAATCCATTTCGTATAACGCGACATCACTTTTACACTTTTGTAGGTCATGATGATTTCTTGAAGGATTTCTTTTTCTGCTTCTGTAAGCTTTGTATCGTCTTGTGTTTTTTTTCTAGCCATGTTTCCACCCACATACGCGTTCACCTAGATTATTGTGCTTTAAGATTTCTCTTTCTAAGTTGGAACTGATGGTGTTCAGATCTTTCTTATCTAAATAAATTGGCAACCAGCCAACACAAGAGATATACTTATTTGTCCTGCAACCAATGAGAGAGAGCAGCACGCACATCAGTATCATTTTTCTGATTAACTTCATTTTCCACCTCCAGCCGTGTTGTTGCTGCCTTTAAGGTTTTTTCTGTTTGCTTTTGCCGTTCTG
>NZ_JBHIOT010000023.1:0-2357 GCF_042195745.1 Bartonella sp. AP7XZML | reverse complement strand
GAAAACCACGTGCGACATCAACAAATATTCCTGCTATGCCATGGCAAGAGGTTCCGGCATTTTATCAAAGCTTGGATGATAGTATCCTTTCAAATTTAGCACTGAAGTTATTGATTTTGACGGGAGCACGGTCATATCCATTGCGCTATTTGCGCCTTGAACAAATTGATAAAAATATATGGACAATACCAAAAGAAAATATGAAGGGCATTGTAGGAAAGGTTTCAGATTTTCGAGTACCATTGAGTAATGAAGCTTTAAAAGTGATTGAAAAGTCTCTTCCCTTTGAAAAAAATGGTTTTCTCTTTTCTGGTCTTACAGGCAACCCCATTTCTGATGCCACCATGGCAAAGTATATGACAGTTTGTAGTTTGACTTATCGTCCCCATGGTTTTCGTTCAAGCTTACGGGATTGGATAGCAGAGACAACGTCAACACCATTTGAGATTGCCGAAACTGTTCTTGCCCATTCAGTTGGGAGTTCAGTGACAAAAGCTTATATGCGAACGGATTTTTTAGAACAGCGACATGTTCTCTTGGAACAGTGGGCTTCATTTATAACAGGATAGAATTTTTACAATTACCTCTGCAGTGTTTTTTTAGTTATTTTGACGAGAAATTTGATATGTCCAATTCTGTGAAAATAACAGTTTTAAATGTGTAAAGCTATTATTGATAGTCTCCATGAGACGAGTAAAATTAAGAAACCATTTTCTAAAGAATTTCGCGCGTCTCAGAGTATGTTTAGAGTCGGATATTTGGTTTTTGTGTAAAAATACTTACCAATGCGTCCATAATACGTGAAAAATCAAGTGCTAATAAGAGTATAATGAGTACAATCCATTTCGTATAACGTGACATCACTTTTATACTTTTGTAGGTCATGATAATTTCTTGAAGTATTTCTTTTTCTCCTTCTGTAAGTTCTATATCGTCTTGTGTTCTTTTTCTAGCCATGTTTCCACCCACACACACGTTCACCCTGCTTGTTATGCTTTAAGATTTCTCTTGCTAAATTGGAACTGATGACGTTGACATCTTGCCTCTCTAAATAAATTGGCAACCAACCAACACAAGAGACATACTTATTTGTCCCGCAACCAACGAGAGAGAGCAGCACGCACATCAGCATCACTTTTCTGATTAACTTCATTTTCCACCTCCAGCCGTGTTGTTGCTGCCTTTAAGGTTTTTTCTGTTTGCTTTTGCCGTTCTGCCTTTTTTCCGAGGGTAAAAGCTTTTGCCAAAGCCATAAAAAAAGCGGCTAGAGCCGCGCCTGTTAACAGCAGATTTCTTTTCATCCATAAGATCATAGGCGGTGTTCCTGAAAACGTTTAGCAACAAAGAAAATGCCAGCACATGCAGCTAAAACCATGATAGTGGCGAGCGCCCATTGCACTGGACCATTGCCGGCTAATAAGCCACCAAGCCCAGAAAAAGAGCCAATGACTGGTGCAAGGGCTTCGGCTTTGAAAAGCCCTGTTGGTGCTTGCGTTTCTACGGTTTGGTAGTTAGAGGAAACAAAAGCACCTTTCGCCCATAAGCCTGCTTCTGCTGCACGCCGGTGTGCGAGACCTTCAAGACGCTTCCCGCCTGCTTTGGTCCATTTCTGTAGCTCTGCAGGGACAGCTTCATATTCACCTTGATTGAGCTTTTTTAACAGTGTCGAGTTACAAAAGGCTGTTGTTCCTACATTATAGCAAAAGGAGACTAAAGCCGCGAATTGTTCATCGGTTAAGGCAACTTGAACGGCTTGTTCAACGGCATTTTCAAATTGTCTTAAGTCTTGGCAAAGAAGTTCTTCTGCTTGTTTTTCGGTGATTGCCATACCTTTATGAACAAAAGGTTTTCCAGCACTGTTTGTATGTCCATAACCTATTGTCCACACCCCAATGGCATCTTTATAGGCGTTTAAACGCAAACCTTCCCATTGTTTGATAAGTGCAAGTCCTTCTGATGATATTTTTCGCATATGCTTCTCCATAAAAAAAGCTCCGCAAAAAGCAGAGCTGGATTAAAAAATTGATATTTTTCCTATTTGAAAGGATGGCTTGTTAAAACCTATGTAGCTTGTTCATTGGAATAAAAGAAGATTTTTTCTCAACTTTTAATTTCTTTCTTGACAAATATTCGTTTATAAACGAATATACATCATGTTTGAAATACGTCACTACCTTACTTCTGATGGCAAAGACTTGATAGCTGATTGGCTGCGAAAGCTCCGTGATATGCAGGCTAAAACTGCAATTATTCGCCGCCTTAATCGTTTAGAGCAGGGAAACTTTGGCGATTTCAAGCCGCTTCGTGAGGGTGTTCATGAATTGCGTATTAATGTTGGTCCTGGCTACCGAGTTTAT